>JBDRLK010000366.1:0-13275 GCA_043813155.1 Pseudomonadota bacterium
CGTTCAGGTTCGTCTGGGACTCGATGGACTATGACAACGAGCCCAGGTTTTATTTCGGCGCGTCCATCAGGATGAGCGGTCTTCTCAGCGGCAACGACGCCAGGGCCATCGCCTTTTCGCCCGACGGAACGCGGGCTTTCATTTCGAACCGGTCGCCGAACTCCCTCGTCATAGCCGATACGACGATCGATGAAGGAGGGTGGCCGGAAAACGAGGTCATTGACGTTGTCCCGCTCGACCAGGGACCGAGCCTGGTCGACGTGTGGCAGCCTGAAGGCTGGGACCGCTACTATGTCTACGCCACCTGCTACAACGCGGACAGGCTGTACGTCATCGATCCGATCCTGAGAGCAAAAATCGCCACCATCGCCACGGGCGACGGCCCCCATACCTTTGTCTCGGACCGCACGAGAAACTACGGCTACCTCGTGAATTTCATTGAATCCACGATTTCGGTAATAGATATCGATCCTGAAAGTCCGATGTTCAACCAGATAAAGGCCACGCTGGGCGAATCCGACTATTCCTGGAGTGACAATTGAGAAGGTCAGGCAAGAATACAGCTGCGGCGTGCGCTTCGGCGCTTGCGGCTCTCGTTTGCATAGCGGGCTGCCAGCAGGATCCCATCACGGTGACAACGTATCATTTCGAGCGGGGCGGCGCCATTGATTTTGTCTGCATGTGCGAGAGCGCCACGGGCCGCGAGGAGGCCGTCTCGATGGACCTGTGCCAGGACGAGGAGGATGAGAACGATTGCTACCCGCTGGCCTTCGTCCTGCAGGTCAACAGGGATGAAATCGGCCTGGTCAACATCAAGACCAACATCATTATAGATTCCGACGTGAGGGTGCCTTTCAACACATTCGCCCATTCGGGCCAGTCCCCGAGCGACATCAAGGTGAGCGGGGACGGGAAAAAGCTCCTTGTCTCGCATTTCGGCGAGAACTATGTCCTCGTGTTCAATACCGAGGAGTTTCTGGCGAACTATCTTCCGGAAGCCCTGGAAATTCCTCTCCCAGGGCCGTCCAGCTCCATTGTTTTTTCGCGCAGCAGCGCAAAAGCCTATGTCATGCTTCCCGACAACGGGGCCATGGCCGTCCTCGACCTGGAGGACCTGTCCGCCGACCCTGCAATACTCTCTTTTCCAGGCCCCGATACTCCGGACGGGGAAGAGGACGACATGGAGGAAGTCGCGGAAATGCCGGACACGCCCGAACCGCAGCCCGATGTTTCCGAAGACGTGGTGGACGACGATGCGGGCGGAGACGACCCTGTCACAGAGGACGTGCCTGAAGAGGAGGCGGCTCCGGATGTCATCGAGGATCCGGCAGGGGACGACGGGGAATTCGAGGACGGGGTAAGTTTTGCTCCCTGGTCAGTCACCCTGGCGCAGATCGATCAGCAGGATTTTCTCATCGTTGCCGGCACGGGAAACTCGGGTGTCCTTATCTTCGACGAGTCGCGGCTGGAAGAGGGCCTCGACAGCGCCCTCGTGACCATGCTTCTTCAGGACGTGGCCGTGAGGAAAGTCGCAGTCACGCCCTCCGGCGATTTCCTGTATGCCGTGGACAGGGACGAGGGAACCGTCCACGTCCTCGACATGCAGACGGGCGAGCAGGTCGACACAACGCGCGGCAACCCGCTGGTCAGGAAGGGCGCCATCGAGTTCGACGGGTGGGCAACGGACGTGATGATTCTCGATATCGACTTCGACAACGATGACGTGGGCCCGGTTCATTTCAACGGCGTGTTCGCATTTGTCATTGCCAGCAACGGCAGGATGTACGTCATTGACATCGAGGACCGCAATTGCATCGAAAACTCGGGCTGCGGGGACGAGGCATGCCTGGAGTCTCTGTGCCCGGCCCACGTGCTTCGCAACTCCACGGAAGACAATAATTCATCGCCCCTGTGGGCGGGAGCGCCGACCCTGATGCTGGACGAGGACCAGGTGCAGTACATTGGAGCGCCCGGAGGCTACCCCGTGTGCGACTTGTTCACCCATACCTTCCCACCCCGCGATAACCCGATGTACGGCGTGTCGTTCTTCCCATACGATCCCTGGGAGACCGTCGAGACCGTGCCCGACATCCGGCGGGCTTTGACGCAGGAATGGCGGCTGATCTACGAGGGGCATCTTCCCTATTCGCACGGCATCGGCGGCAATATCGAGCCCGGCGGCGTGCTGTCGGACTCCGGGCTTCCCTTCTGCGTTGTGGGCGTGAGGGAAGGGGACATTCTCGTTATCGAGGGGCCGCCCACGCCCCTGTCAGAGGAAACGGACTGCAGCGAATTTCCCGAGGGCGAGGAGAGCGAGATCGCGTACCGGATAACCGAGGCCTACCAGTACAGGATGGTTTTCGAGCCCATGGAAAACCCGGACGGCAAGGAGTACCCTGTGCCCACCGAGGAGTGCTACCCCTTTGCCGTGAAATTCTACGTGAGGGCAGCGGGGGCATGGGTCGTGACGGGCCTCAAGACCGGCTATCTCAACGAGTGGACCACGGACGAAACCGGCCGGTGCAGGGACAGGATGAAAGCCTGCACGACCTGGACCGGGGAGGACTGCACGCTCAAGAACGGCAGGGCCTTCGAGGAGGAGCCTTTCATAAACCCCTACTTCAAGTTTATAATGAAGCCCGGCAACAATGAGACGGGCAGGGACACGCAGTACGTCTACGGCGCCGTCAGCGGTTTCAATCCCCTCTCAGGATCGGTTGCCAGGCTGCCCGTGCATATCAGTTTTCTTCCCTGGAACAAGCGACTCTACATTTCAGACGCCGCCACTGAAGGGCTCGTGGAATTCGTGCTCGAGGATTTCTACGTGGCCGGCAAGTATTATTAGGGTCCCGTAGTGCGGGGCTTTGGCCCCGCTGAACTTCACCCCCGCATGTTTCAGCCGAGATGCAAGCGGCCCGTAAAGGGCCGCACTACATTGCCTTGACCTGTTCTTTGCACTCGATGCCGAGGGTTTTGAGCTCGGCCAGCACGGGCTCGTAGATGTCGGGCGTCACAGGGATCACAACGCCCCTGCGTGTTATCTTTCCATCCAGGATGAGCGCCGTGGCGATGGCCGCGGGAAGGCTGACCGTTCTCGCCATGGAGCTGTCGCCGCCCGGGATGCCGAAGTCCACCATGGTGGACGTGATGTTTTCCTTTCTTTCCGGAAACTCGGCAATGAAGTGATGGTGCAGGACGAGCATGTCCCTTTCGCCCGGCTTGTACTGCATTTTCTCCATCATAAGCCCGGCTATCACGTCGATGGGCGCCGCTTTCTCCATGGGGATCGGGTCATTGCCGAGCAGGCCGAGCCAGTCGAGCTTATGCATGGTCAGGGAATACTCGCCCGTGTCCGGCCTTTCTTCGGGGGTGTCCACCGGGCACGTGTCCGGCGTCAAGCCGCACATTTTCACGAAGAAGTCCTTGTAGGTCGTTCCTTTCAGGTCCATTTCATTCTCGGACAGAAGTTCCATGTCCACCATCTGTTTCCACGAGACGCAGTGCGTGACGTTTCTCAGCGTCCAGCGGCTCATGGTCGGGCAGCCCTGCAGCCCGTACAGCTCCATGTAGGGCAAGGAGTCGCGGTTCGGGTAGGCTTCGAACACGCCCGTATCTTTTACACGAAGGATGTGGAAATGCGCGAACAGGTCACGGGAGCTGATGTTGACCTCCTTGCCGTCTTCCATGTATCTGGCCGGGTTTTTCGCGGCCAGGAGAACGCCCCTGGGGGACCAGGAGAATTTATAGCCCAGGGGGTTCGTGTTCGATTCGGGCGCGGGCAGGCCTCCGCAGTATGACTTGAAGGAGACGATTTTTCCGCCCCTGTTCTTGACGTCGTGGATGATTTTCATGGCCGACATGTGGTCGATGCCGGGATCCACGCCGATTTCATTCATGATGATGATGCCCGCCTCTTTCGCCTTTGCGTCCCTTTCCTTCATGGCGGCGCTCACGTAGGACGTGGTCACCATGAGCTTCTTGTGCCCGATGCACAGGTCCGCGACCTTGACGTGATGGACGTAAGGCAGCAGGCTGATCACAAGGTCGGACTGTTTCACGAGCCCCGCCAGCTTGTCCTCCTCCTTCGTGACATCCAGGGCCAGCGCTCTGCCGTTTGTGTGGTCCTCGATCAGCTTCTCGGCCTTGCCGACCGTGCGCGAGGCTACGGTGAGCTCGATGCCGCCCCTGTCGAGCAGGTACCTTGTCAAAGGCCTGGTCACGAGGCCGGCGCCGAGCAGCAGCACTTTTTTCATGAAAACCTCCGAATTTAAAACGTGAAAATATAAAGCGAATTGTACTCGTGATGCAACACCAGGTAAACATGTTTCCAAAAAAAGTAAGCCTTGCTTTTCACCACAGATAGTCGTAACAATGACATTGTCCATGGCAGACTGTGAGACCATAAACCTGCTGGAGGAGCCGCACGCGAGGGCAGGGCGGTTGTGCGCCACGGGCGCGCCCGTTTACGTGGGGATCAATCCCGTGGAGTATCACGGTCCGCACCTGTCCCTGCGCAACGACGCCATGATCAGTAAAGGGCTCGCTCTTGACATGCACGGGCGCCTGGCAGAGAAGTTCCCCGGTTGGCCGCTTCTGTGGGCGGGCGAACTCGGCATGGGCGCGGACCCGGTTCCCGGGCCGGGGTCGAGGCCCGTTCCCTTTGTGCGGGTAAGGGAAGCCGTGCTCATGACATGCCGGTCGCTGGTCAACATGGGAGCGCGCCGGGTCGTCCTCATGTCGTTTCATGGATCGCCCATGCACAACATGGCGGTCCAGGCGGGGATTGACTTTCTGGCGCAAAAAGGGGTTTACGGCTTTGCGCCCATGAACCTGCTGGCGCGCGCCATCCTGGATCTCGATCCGGAGCTTGTCCGGAAATTAATCGTCCCGGTCAAGGATGCCGGCGACCGCCGGATGCTGCTGAAAAGAGCGGGCATCGACCTTCATGCCGGGTTCGGCGAAACGTCCCTGGCTCTTCACTACGCGCCTGAAACCGTATCGCCAGACTACAAAAACCTTCCACCCTGCCCGGACGTGAATCCGGTTTTCCTGCTCAAGTCGGCCGCGGGAATCGCTTCCGCGTGCAGGGCAAAGACGCTGGGCCGGGAGCTGTCGTACGCCGCCTCCATGGTCGGCTGGCACCTGATCAAGCCGTTTCCCGGCTACACCTCGTGCCCGCATCTTGCCAACGCGGAAAGCGGCGCCATCCTGGCTGATTTCATCGCATCGGCCTACGCGGCAGCCGCCGCGTCAGTTCTTGCGGGCCTGGAGCCGTCCCCTCCGCCGATCATGGCATGGACGCGCCACCTGACATTCGCGGGCCGCTTTGTGGACTGGGTTTCCTAGACGCCATTTCCTAAATACCTTTTGCATCCCACACGTGGGTAGGGGCGACTTTAGTCGCCCGAGGAGAACATGCTCACGGGAGCCTAAAGGCTCCCCTACCCGGGGGATTTCTCCTGCTCGTCCAGGTATTTCTTCAGGTACTCGTAACCCGGCGTCAGCCCGCCTTTCCAGAGGATGGCGGCCTTGCGGATTTCGTCGGGCAGCGCGCATTGGTCGAAGTTCGCTGAGTAATCTTCCCGCGCCATGGCCGGGACAAAAGGAAGGAGCGCGGCGCTGAAGTCCCGGGAGGACTCGCGGGGAAGCTCGCAGGGCAGGTTGTCCACGGCAAGAATGACGGGGCCGTCGCCCTGCCAGCCGTCCATGGCGCATTCCCTGTCCGGGTCGTAGACGAAAATCGGGCTGTCGGGCGTCGTCGACTTGACGCATGCCTGGATGGCCCCTCCGACGTCGCAGCTTATGTCCCCGATCACTTTGAGCCTGGGTTTTTTATCGGCCTTCCACATTTTCCTTAAAAGCTGGTTTGTAAGAAGCCTGGGGTAGCGCGGCTCCCAGTAGATGCAGTTCATCAGCACCGCAAGATAGGGAACATAGCGTTCAAAAATCGAGCCGTATTTTTCAGGGTGATCGTAGTAATCCTGAAGAACGAATTTTGCGCCCCGCCTTATGGGCGCCACCATGTGCTCTTCCCTGAAGACGACCTTGAACAGCGTGCCCGCCGGCCGCTTGCTGCTGTCATGGAGAGTGACCAGCTCGTGCGGCTCGAGGGATTGAACCGGCAGCAGGTCGTAGATTTCCTGGGCGCCGCTCGAGACGTTTCCGTATCCGGCGAATCCGCAGACAAAGGGAGACAGGGCCCTGGGAAGCCCGCCGTCGGCTATTTCCAACCCCACGTCGCTGACAGCGACTTTCGCCTCCTCGAGGTCTTCGTATTCATGGGCCGGCCTGACCTTTTCAAAGGGATTTTTTATCCCGTCCGATCGCAGCCGCTTGCCGAGCGCCCAGAGCGTGTCGATCATGCCGGCCAGGCCCGCGTGATTCCCGAAAAAGATCAGCCTTCTTCCCGACGCGTCCGCGATTTTTTCATAATCGATCAGCTGGCACGAGCGCTCCATGAGCGCGGCGAGCATGGGCATGTTGACCTTCTGGCCCTTGATCGTGTGCGAAAAGAATACGTACGTGCCCTCGCTGCTGAAGAAATCGGCGGGCATCTCCTTGATCCCGAAAACGGCATTGCAGCCGCTCAGGTCATCGGTGATTTCAGCCCCGATGTTTCTGTATTCCTCGTCCCGGAACGTCCTGATGGGTGACGGCTGAACGCGGACATCGATCCCGTGGCCGCAGATAAGCTTATTCACGTGCCCGGGCGTAATGGGCGCCCTTCTCTCCCACTTGTTCTTGTCTTCCCTTCGGATTCCGATGATTGCTTTTCTGTCCATTGCTGATCCTTCAAAGGCACGCCGGGAGCGTGCATCTGCGCGGGCGGCTGAAGGCGCCCCTACCCCTGTCGGGCAGGGGAGTGTTTATTTGAAATGGTCCCATCCCACGTCATGCGGGAGGGGGATTTCGTTGCCTTCGGCGTCGATCATTATTATCTCGTCCGGGTTGGAAGTGATTTTGCCGATCACGCTGATCGGGGTCCCGGTATCTGATGATATAGTTTTCAGCTTCGGTGCGCCGTCCGGGGGTATGGCCGCCAGCAGCTCGTAATCTTCCCCGCCCGAAAGCGCGGCCAGGAAAACGTCCTCGTCCAGCTCCGGGTCCAGGCCCGAGCAGTCCGGGAGCGGTATCCTGTCAGCTTCGAGCACGGCTCCCGCGCCTGAAGCCCGCAGCAGGTGGCCCAGGTCGATGAGCAGGCCGTCCGAGATGTCGATGCAGGCATGGGCGATTTTCCCGAGCCCGAGGCCCTCCTGAATCCTGGCAGGCGGATCGATGTATCGTTTAACCGTCGGGTGGTCCGCCTTTCGCTCCTTTTCAAGCAGCCGGCGTCCGATCCGGGCGCCCCCCAGCGATCCGGTCACGGCGATCAGATCGCCTTCGACGGCCCCGCTTCTTTTCATCGGCCGGCCGCTGCACAGGCCCGCAACCGTGACGGAGACAAAGAAAACGTCCGAGCGGGCGAGGTTTCCGCCGACGAGGCCGGCGCCCAGATCGTCCAGCCTTTCTTTCATGCCGCGTGCAAGCTCCACTATTTTATCCTCCGGCCATTGCGACCCGTCAAAGCCGCAGGAAACGAGAGCCCACAGCGGCTTTCCTCCCATGGCGGCGATGTCCGAGACGGCAGCTGCAATGCACTTCCTTCCAATCTGGCGGGGCGTCAGGGAGTCGCGGACAAAGTGTGCTTTCTCGACCATGGTGTCCACGGTCATGAGAAGATGCCCGCCTTTCAGGCGGTCCGTTGAAAGGACCGCCGTGTCGTCGCCCGGGCCGACCAGGACATCGTCGCCGCTCGCGGAGCACAGCTGCCTGATACGGTCTATGATTGAAAATTCAGACAAGATGCCCGTTCGAAAAAGTCATTCCGCCGTGGGCAGGCGGATAAAAAATGTTGTACCCAGGTCCTCCAGGGATTCAACGAAAATGCTTCCCTTGTTTGCCCAGACGTACTGTTTTACCAGTGCAAGGCCGAGGCCCAGGCCGCCGTACTTGCGCGTAACGGAATCGTCGGCCTGATAGAAAGGATCGAATATGCTTTCTTTGACGACATCCGGGATGCCGGGGCCGTTGTCTTTAATCATGATTTCAATGCTTTTGAGGGTGGGGGCCATGATAACGAGACCCTTCGTGCCCTTGTCCTCGGACTCGGGGTTGTATTTTCTCGCCTGGATCTGGACGGAGCCTCCGGGCGGCGAGAACTTGGCCGCATTGTCGATGATGTGAAACAGCGCCTTTCCAATGGAAGCGGGGTCGCAGATCGCGTTGAGCTTCTCGCCGGATTCCAGGTATTCGACTTTTACGTCAGGCCTGAACGACGAGGCCTTGATCTTTTCAACGGCGGGCCTGATGAGCTCGCCGACGGGAACCAGCGCTGAGGACATTTCAAACCTTCCCGACTCGATGGACGCCACGTCCAGGATCTTGTTGATCATGTCCATCAGGGCCCCGCCTTTTTCATTGATGGTCTTGACGAACTTTTTCTGATCCTCCGTGAGCCCGCCTCCAACCTGCCCCAGAAGCATGTCGCTGTAGCCGATAATGGAGGTGAGCGGCGTGCGAAGCTCGTGGCTGATCGTCGACAGAAGATTGGACTTGAGCCTGTCGAGCTCTTCGAGCCTGCTTTTCGTTTCCTGCAGCTCCCTGTTGTTGTCGAGGAGATTGCGGTAGTTTTCCTCCATCGACATGAACTGCATCTGCCCGGCCAGCGCCAGCTTGTACGAAGAGTGCGCGATGACGCTTACTATCCCGTCGAATGAGAGAAGGAGATCGGCCGCCTCCTTGTCGGAGATTTTTTTCAGGTTCGTGTAGAACGACCTCAGCTGCTCGGGGGGGAAGTCGGGCATTTTCTCGATGAACCTCTGCTGGGGAAGCTGGTACCTGGGCTTCAGGTAGGGGCCGAGGGAAATGAACCCGACCGTCTCGGTGTCGATGACAATCGATTTAACGCAGTAGTTGAAACCGAGAAAGCATGCGTGTATCGTTATATCGCTTTCCTCGTGGTCGGGGTCGTTGATTTCTTTCTCGTGAAGGATGGCGAGGTTCTTTTTCGTGCCGGCGCAGAAGCTGTCGATTTCCGGGTTGCCGCAGGCCAGATCGCAGAAATCCTGGTCCGGGTTGACAATATCGAGCATGCGTCCATGCTTGTTGAAGAATCCGCACCCGACTTTTGAGATGCGCATGAACTGGTAGGCCAGGTCCGAGATGACGCCCTTGGAAAGAATGCGCGAGATGCAGTCAGGTGACCCTATGTCCGATGCCGTGGTCATTTGCTCTCAAAAATCCCTTCAAAGTGTTTTAATATTTCTTCAGGATCAATGTCAAACCGTTGGCGTAATTTATGCCTGGTTTCCAGGGTGTTCCACGTCAGGCCCAGGAGTGCCGTGAATGTCTCGATGACGCCTTTGCCCTTGGTGGCGACGGCTTTGACCACCGGCTCCTGCCCGACGGATGTCAGCCTGTCGATTTCCTCGTCGGAACGGATGTTCGGAAGGTCCCGCTTGTTGAACTGAATGACCAGGGGCAAATCCTTCATGTCGAGGCCGTTGAATTTGAGGTTCTCCGAGAGATTGAGGAAGCTTTCCGCGTTGTTCTCGATTTCCGCTATCTGCGAATCGGCGATGAAGCCAACGCCGTCGGCGGCCTGAAGAACGATTCTTCGCGTGGCATTGTGGATGACCTGTCCGGGGACGGTAAACAGCTTGAGCTTGATGCCAACACCTCTTCCCGACACGAAGCTGACCGGGAGAAGGTCGAAGAATATCGTCCTGTCGTCCTTGGTCTCGAGCGACATCAGGTTGCCCTTTGCCGCGCGCTTGATCCTGGAGTGAAGGTGCTGGAGGTTCGTGGTCTTGCCGCTCAGGCCGGGCCCGTAGTAAACGAGCTTGAGCGTGATCTGCTTTCTGAGAACGTCGATCTGCATGGTATCTTCCGCCGGCAGCTTAACCTGTACATTATAGTCTTACAGGATTTTTAGTACAAGCTCAACAAGCGACAAGCGTGCCTGTCCAATTCCGGCGGACCGAAGGGGCCGGGCCTTGAATCTTGAATTTTTCGGGGTTTTTCTATGAAAATATTTCATAGCGAACTTTTCATTCTTCGCGCTATTAAATTATTTCATAGAAATAATGGATGAAATTCAAGATTCAAGGCCCGGCCCCCATACGCTGGCTAGTACGACACCTTGCCTTTCGACACGTAGGTGCCGGGGTTGAGAGGGATTTTCCAGGATTTTGACGCGTTGAGAATGCACTGCATCGCGTCCTCGTCCGCGCCCTCGGGGAGCGTTCCGCTCAGCGCGAGGGCATGGCAGAACTCCATTTCAACAAGCTTCTTCTTTTTCTTCTTTCCCGGCACTTCGATTTCTTCGGAATAAGCCTCTCCCAGGTAGGCGATGATCGTGAGCCCGCCCAGCGACTTTCCGACGCAGTCTTTCATGTCGCCCTTGAACTCCTCGAGCGCTTTATCGACCATGGGCGAGGCAATCGAGTCGGGTTCCCGCGTGCCCTTGGGCACGTCGATCGTGTAGGAGTAGTCAACATCCGTTGCGCCGCCTTTCGGCTTGGGGAATTTGAGGTAGCTGAATTTCTTGATCAGGCATTTTTCAAATTCCAGGTCCCCGATGGTCGATGAAGCGATCTCAACTTTCCCGACCTTCCCCGTGGGCAGGACCTCGAAGTGGAACTTGACTTCCCCGAAAATATAGTCCCTTCTCGTGTAAATCCACTCGAGGCACAGCTCCATCTTCATGATGCCGGAATCGTTCATGACCATCTCGACTTCGTCCCTGGCGAGGCTCCCGGTCAGGCCAACGACCTGCATGGACTCCTCTTCCTCGTCCGTTTCCGCCACCGGCGCGGGCGCGGGTTTCTCTTCAACCGGGATTTCCGGGGTCCCGGCCCCGCAGCCGATCAGGATTGCCCCGATGGCCGGATAAAGATAAACGTGGCTGTTGTTCATTTATTTGTCCTTCAGCAGCGAAGCGGCGATGACCAGCCTCTGGATTTCGCTGGTTCCTTCGTAGATTTCGGTTATCTTGGCATCCCTGAAATGTCTTTCCACGGGAAATTCCTTCAGGTATCCGTAACCTCCGTGGACCTGGATCGCCTTTGTCGTGATTTTCATGGCCGTTTCTGCTGCGAAGACTTTCGCCATGGCTGACTCCATGGTGTGCCGCTCACCGCGGTCTTTTTTCCACGCGGCTTGCAGCGTGAGCAGCCTTGCGGCGTCGAGCTCGGTCGCCATGTCGGCGAGCATGAAGCCGATGGCCTGGTGCTGCGCGATCGGCTTGCCGAAGGTCTTGCGTTCCTGGCTGTAGACAATGCTGGCGTCCAGCGCCGCCCTGGCGATGCCGAGCGCCTGGGCCGCTATGCCGATCCTTCCGGCATCGAGCGTTGTCATGGCTATTTTGAACCCCATCCCCTCGTCCCCGAGGCGCCATTTCTCGGGCACCTCGGCATCCTCCATGACGATGGACGAGGACCAGGAGGCCCGGATGCCGAGCTTGTGCTCCTTGGGTCCGACCGTGACGCCCTTGTAATCCTTGAGGGGCAGGAGGAACGTCGTGACGCCCTTGTGCTTTTGGACCTTGTCCCCCGTGGCGAAGATGATGGCCCAGTCGGCCTGGGGGGCATTGGTGATAAAATTCTTTTCCCCGTTCAGGATGTACTTGTCGCCCTCCTTGACGGCCGTTGTCCGCAGGGCGCCGGCATCAGACCCGCTGCCCGGCTCGGTGAGGGCAAAACACCCCAGCTTCTCGCCCGAGGCGAGCGGGGCCAGGATCTGCTCCTTCTGCTCGTCCGTCCCGTACTTCAGGAGGGGGTCGCAGACGAGCGAGTTGTTGACGCTCATGATCACGCCGGTCCCGGCGCAGGCTGCGCTGATTTCCTCCATGGCAAGGACGTAGGACACGTCGTCCATTCCGCTGCCGCCGTGGTCCACGGGGATGGCGACGCCCATGAGCCCGAGCTCGCCCATTTGCCGCACAAGGTCTTCAGGGTACTCGGCCTCTTCATCGAGCCGCGCGGCAAGGGGCTGAACCTGCTCCCGGGCGAATTTTTTTGCCATGTCCTTTACGGAAAGCTGCTCATCTGTGAAATCGAAATTCATTTTTTTTCCTCGTTAATGATAGTCCCTGCAGTGCGGCCCTTTATGGGCCGCGTGCAGCAAGGCTGAAGCCTGCGGGGCTGAAGCCCCGCACACTACAAGCGGCGTAAGGGGCTCCTTAATACGTGTAGAAGCCCCGTCCCGTCTTTCTGCCCAGCCAGCCGGCTTCCACGTATTTTCTCAGCAGGGGGCAGGGCCTGTACTTTGGATCGCCGATGTTCGTAAAGAGCACCTCGGCTATGGCAAGGCACGTGTCCAGCCCGATGAGGTCCGCCAGGGTGAGCGGCCCCATGGGATGGTTCAATCCCAGCTTGATGGCCGCGTCGATGTCCTCGGGCGTGGCGACACCTTCCATGAGCGTGTAGCAGGCTTCGTTCAGCATGGGAATGAGGATCCTGTTGACGATAAACCCGGGAGCGTCCTTTGACGTGACAACGGTTTTTCCGAACTTTTCGGACAGCTCCTTTGTCACGCTGTAGGTCTCGTCGTCCGTCTGCAGGCCCCTGATAATCTCCACGAGCTTCATGACCGGAACAGGGTTCATGAAGTGCATGCCGATGACCTTCCCGGGCCTCTTCGTGGCGCCGGCGATGAGCGTGATGGAGATCGAAGAGGTGTTGGAGGCAAGGATGATCCCCTCCTTGCATGCCTCGTCGAGCTGCTGGAAGAGCTTCAGCTTGAGGTCGACTTTTTCCGTCGCGGCCTCCACGACGAAGTCAGCGTCCTTGAGCGCCGCAATGCTTTCGACGGGCTTGAGCCTGGCGAGCACGCCGTCCTTGTCTTCAGCCTTGATTTTCCCCTTGTCGACGGCTCTCGCGAGGATTTTTTCGACCCCGGCCTTTCCCTTGTTGGCGATGTCCAGGTTCATGTCGGCCATGAGCACGTGCAGGCCGGCCTGGGCCGCCACCTGCGCGATGCCGCCTCCCATCTGTCCCGTTCCAAGGACGCCGATTTTGCTGATTGACATGTTATCCTCCTTCTTGCTGTTTTCTTCATGGGGCAGGGGAGGCTTCAGCCTCCCGGGGCGGATGAAGCCGCCCCTGCCCCGTGCATTGGGGTGCTGCACGCACCGGGCGTGCGCCTACACCTTCTCAAACGTCATGGCAATGGCCTCGCCGCCGCCGATGCACATCGTGCCGAGCCCGGTTTTCGCGCCCGTCTTCTCCATGGCGT
>JBDRLK010000367.1:0-14004 GCA_043813155.1 Pseudomonadota bacterium
GTTTGCCTGCAACGATGTTCTGGCCATTGTTGCCGACAGGGCCCGATGGTCGGGCCTGGAACAGACATTCAATGCCCTGGGGATAACCTTTTCCACTGTTTCCGTATATGAATTCATCAGCTTGAGTGAAGCTGAAATCGAGGTTCACCTTGGCCGATGTGATACGGTCATGTATTTGGCCCATGAAAGGATCGGCCGGTTGCCGGGGGGAAAAGGCGCTGTCCTGCATGATGCATTGCTGACCGAGACAAGCAATCTTTTCGCCGTGTTTCGAGCGATGCGCCAGGGCTTGGAAAAGCATCCCCGGCGAATCATGGTACCGGTTTCACTTGATGGGTTTTTTAAAGCCGCAGCGTCGGATAACAATCCTTTAGGCTCTTTCCCGGCCGGGTTCATTCGTTGCCTGCACCATGAATGGCCGCAGTGCCGATTCCAGCTTATCGACGCCGGCATGAATTCATGGGAAGATGCTCTGGCGCAAAGAATTCATACCGTGGCCGTCAACCTGGAAACAGGCGCTTCTCCATTTGGCGCCGTGACGCCTGCCCTCGCCAGGGTCGGTTCGCCGGTATTCGACCAGACGACCCTGGAAAAAGACGACATGGTTGTGGTTACAGGGGGGGCAAGGGGAATCGTCTTCGAGTGCGTCCTGGCCCTGGCCCGGAAGACAGGTTGCCGGCTGTTGTTGACGGGCAGAACCGAACTGCCGGAGGGCTCTCATGAGTGGCTGGCTGCAGGTCCGGAGCAGATAGACCAGGCAATCCGGTCCCATGAGATAAACCTGGTGCAAAAGGAAGGGAAAACATTGCCCGAGGCCAAAATCAACGGAAAGCGAGCCCGCTCACAATGGGAGCTTCTCCGCAACCTGGAAAGAGCCAAAGCCTCAGGTATCAAGGCCGAATACGAGCTTTGTGACGTCTCGGACAACAAGGCGTTCGCGGGTTTACTCAAAAGAGTGTCCCGGAATACCGCCATCCGTGGTGTTGTTCATGGGGCAGGAGTTCAAAAATCCAATCTTTTGCGAGATATTACCGATGAACAAGTCACATTGACAATAGCCACAAAGCTCAGTCCGATGTTTACCATGCTGGATTGTCTGGATTGGTCCGAATTACGGATGTTCTCGGCATTCGGCTCCATCACCGGCCTCTTCGGCAATGCCGGGCAAACCGATTATTCGCTGGCCAATGACCTCCTGGCCGGCATGGTGGAGTGGCTTTCGCTAAAGTATCCGCATCTGCAAGCCCAGACGATCGATTGGACGGCATGGAAGGGAACGGGCATGGTTTCAGACCAGGAGGCAAAGCGCTTCGAAGGAAGCGGTTTGACTTTGCTGGATGTAGACCGGGGTGTTTCATTTTACCTGGCCGGCCTGCTGGGCTCAAAGCAGAGCCGCCTGGCGGTCTTTAATGCTTCCGCTCCGTTCGGCTCGCTGCGCGAATTTGTCAAGCATCCCGTGGCTGCCCGGCCCAAAACCCGCCTTGTATTGCACAATGGCGGCCCGGGGACTTTCGTTCAGTTCTCTTTAGAAAATGATGTTTATCTCAATCAGCATTTGGTGGAGCTGGAACCTGTTGTCCCCGGCACGTTTATCACGGAAATATTCGCGGAGTCAGTTGTCGGCACCGATCTTGCCTTGAAAGAGATAAAATTCCGTCGTCCATTGCTGGTGCGAGGCGATTGTCTTAAAGTCGAGGTCGTCAAAAATGGAAAAGGGCTGACCCTGCTTCCTTCCGACCGCCCTGCCCTGGATAAAAAGGCGATGGCCAATCTTGCCTTTGCAACATGCAGGCTCGGCGCGCCGACTGTTTTTAATGGTGAAAACCTCAATTTTGATGATGAAATCCTGCAGGATTTGAGGCAAATAGCCGGCAGCGCCAGGTTGCCGTTTTACAGCTATCTGGATGAAAAGTTTTCTTCTTCGCTGAAAACAGGACCGGTCTTCAGGGGAATCCGGGCAACGCTGGAGCAAGGCGAAAATTTTTATGCCCTGGTTGAGCTGACGCAGGAAGCCCGGTCATTGATGGCAATTCCCGGGGAGTTTGTCATCAACCCGGTCCTGGCGGACATGGCGGTACAGGTTGCCTGCGCATGGGGCATGAAAACCCATGATGTCATGGCAATTCCATTTGAAATTGGAGAGCTGCACGCAAACGGACCGACGATAGAAAAAGACGCGGTCGTGGTCTGTCGCGCGCACGAGAAATCAGCGGATCGCTTTGACCTCGACGTTGTTGTTCGCCGATTGGATGGATCAATTGTTCACGTGCTGGAGCACCTGGTCCTGAAGTCAATAGCTTACGGCAACTGACGATGCACACAATCCAGGAAAAATCCCTTCCTGACAGCTGCGATGTTGCGGTCGTGGGCGCCGGCCTTGGAGGGTTGACGTGCGCCGTTGATCTGGCGGGGCAGGGGTTTTCGGTTTGTGTTTTGGAGCAGCACTCAAAGCCCGGGGGCTATGCCCATGGATTTCGCCGCAAGGGTTATAACTTTGACGTGTCGATGCACCACATCGGGGGACTCACGGAAGGTGCAATGACCTTCGGGTTCATGAGCCGGCTGGGCATTATCGACAAGTTGGAATTTCAAAGGACGGAAAGACTGTTCACTGCGGACTTTCCAGGCCGGGAGTTTATTGCCCCCAACAATGTCGGCGAGCTGCTTGAAGCATTAATCGGGCGTTTTCCCGATCAAAAGACAGGGTTGCTGGCCCTGTTTGAGCGGATCAGAGAGATCAAATATCATACAATCGCCACTCAACTGGACCCTGATTTTAATATTCCTTTTAACGAAACTCTGACCGCCCGCTACAGCAACTGGACCCTGTTGGATCTGTTCAAGGAATACATATCCGACCAGGAATTGATTGCATTTTTAGGACAGTTCTGGGCCTATCTTGGATTGCCCCCCAGCAAATCCACGGCCACCTATTCCTGTTGTGTTTTGAGCAGTGTCTTCCTGGAGGGCTCCTATCATATCAAGGGATGCAACACCGCCGTGGTCGGCGCTTTGTTGAATCGGCTGGAGGAGCTCAACGGGCAATGCGCACTGCGTTGCCCGGTCGAACGCATTGCAATAGAGAACAAAAAAGTTACGGGTGTAATCCTGACAAGCGGCCGATTTGTCGGGGCAAAGGTGGTTGTTTCCAATGCCGACCCCTTTCAGACCTTTTTCAACCTGGTTTCAGAAGACGACATATCACGGATTTTCCGGTACCGCCTGGAGCGAATGGAAAGCTCTCTGTCGGCCTACGCCTGCTACCTGGGCCTTGACTGCCCGCCCGGCGATTTGCAGATTCCCGACGGCAATTATTTCTACAACCACCAATTCGATCATGACCAATCCTATGAGAGGCTCTTGGCTCATGATATCGACCATACCGACTGGTGCATGAGAAGCTATGGGCCTGCCGATGGATTAAAGGCTCCGGGGGGAATGCTCTCCATCGTGGAATTGACGCCCGCACGGGATTGGCTGCAGTTGGATAATGAGACCTACAAGCAGAGAAAACAAGAGGTCAACGAACGTCTTTTGGAAAAGTACAATAAAAGATTTCCCGGGCTGAGAGAGCATGCCGTGGTCCGGGAGTTTGCTACTCCCAGAACCATGGTGCGTTATTGCAAAAATCGCAATGGAGCGATCTATGGGCTGGCACAGACGGTGGAGCAATCAAATACAAAGCGCTTGAGAAATCGTTCGCCCATCGATGGACTGTACATGACCGGCTCCTGGACATGGTCCGGCGGCGGTTTCGAAGGGGCGATGATGACGGGAATCCAGACATCGGCGAGCGTTTGCGAGAATTTCCCTGCTCCTGATCCCAAACCAAGGAAAAAGGTTGTTCACCGTCCGGATGAGCATCTGCCTTTCGAGCAGCTGATGAATCATAAACGACCGGCAGACAGGAAGGACGGAACACAACCGGTTGAATTCAAATTGCCTGTAAACGTCTATGACAGCGATCTTAATCCGCTGGGCTTGGTCCGGAGCAGCGCCTATTTGCGCTACATTGACCGGGGACGTTCGGAAGCCATTGAAACCATAAGCCTGGCCGCCGGTCAGCAATCCTGGCTGACTCAATATATCGTCAATGTCTATAAAATCGACGTGCAATACCTGTCACCCTCGAGAATCGGGCACCAGCTGGAGGTGAGAACATTTTTACGGAAAACGTCTTCGCACAGGGCGGCCTTTCACCAGGCGATTATTAACAAAGCTACGGAAAAAGAGGCCGTTCATGCCGTGACCGAGGTGTTGTTTTTAAACCAGGAAAGACAGCTGATTCCTCTTCCCGACGTGTTTGTGCAGGAAATCGACGATCGGCCGCAGGGCCACGCGCAAGCAGTTGCGCCGATCCCCTTCAGCGATGTCGAACATTTTATCCATCGAATGCCGTTTAGGGTCTATTATGAGGATACCGATGCTCAGGGCATTACCTATCATGTGTCCTACACGCGGTGTTGTGAGCAGGCACTGTTTGAAATACTGAGGCCCTTTTGGTTGGATTCACCGACATCTTTTATAATGCAGGCTCCTCCTCACATTTTACAGTTGACCACGCGATACATGAAAGCGACCCACCTGGGCGACCGCCTGGAAGTTTTAAGCGGCGGGCGTTTATTGTCGGATGAGCGCTTTGTCCTGGACCAGCGCGTGCTGATCGCCGGGACCGGTGAAGTGGTGGCGGACACGGTAACCCAGGTTGAGTTTTGCGATAACAAGGGGCAAGTGCAGACAGTGCCGCAACTGATTCGTTCCATGTGCATGAAATAATGGAGGCAGTATTACATGAGTGTCGGCTCCTTCCTCCTGACCAGGGAAAATCTTGAACTGGTAAGGAAGAAATCCTGGAAATTCGGCCGGCCCCTGATCATTGACCAGGGTCTGAAATACTATGCCGACAACCCCCGGGAGGCCCGGCAGATTGCCGGCAACCTGGCGTACATGGGGCTGCCCTGCAGGGATCGGGACCTCGATGATGTGCTGCGGGAAATCGCTGCCCATTATTATGAAAAGCTGTTCGTTCTTGTCAAAACGTATGAGTGCTACTGGATTGCTCAAAACCGCATCGAAATCGGCAACAGCCTGGAACCTTTCAGAGAGGCCCGTCAGACGGGGAAAGCCGTGTTCGTGGGGCAATCCCATTTCGGCGCCACGTACCTGACGGCCAGCGTGCTGATGGCCAACGGCATTGACGTGAACATGGTCGGCTTCTTCAAGCCCCCGGTCTCACACATGCTGGACAAGACAATAAAGACAATAACGGACAGGTATCACACGGCAAAAGCCAGGATTCTAAATCTGGCGGACGAAACCATCGATGTGCCGATGGAAATGATGAAGTGTTTGTCTTCGAAGCAGGTGGTCTCCAATGTTTACGACGAGAACAATGCCTTCTGCCGTCCTCAAAACCTTTTGGGCCGCAAAATCATGGGCGGTACCGGCATGGACAGGATTCTGGGCAACTTCACCGACGACCAGGTCATTGTCGTTACGCCGTTCCTGATACGAACGTCGGATGAAACATTCAAATATGAAGTCGACCGCCACTGGTTGAGCCGGGGAAATATAATAGACAGTTTTTTCCGTTCACTGGAAAAGCGCGTCAGGGAATATTATGCTCAATGGTATTTCATCCATGAGCTGCACCATAACTTCGTCAAGAAGGACGAAACGAGCGGGTGATGCAATGAAACTGGGAGATATATTCAGATCGTGTGTGCGAGCCCCTGCAGCATTGTCCTGGACACTGGCTTGTCACGGCTATCTGCGGCTGAGGGGAAAACTGAAGCCCGGCAAGTGGGGTGACAGAAGAGCCCTGGACGTTATCGGCCTGTGGGGCAAAGGATTAACATGGATCATGGGCGGCAGGGTTATCAAGCGCAACGAGCGTCAAGGCCCGATGGGAGACGTGATCATCGCCAATCACATGGGTTTTATGGATGTTCCGGTGCTGCTCAGTTTTTATCCATCGGTTTTTCTCATCAAGGATGAGATGAGAAAAGTCTTCTTTTTCGGCCAGGCCCTGGTAAACCAGGGACATGTTTTTGTTAAGCGGGATAAGAGTTCCTCGCGAAAATCGGCCAGGGACGGCGTAAGAAAGGTGCTGGAAGTTGGCGACCGGATCATCATATTCCCCGAGGGCTATGCCAGCCACAAGGTGGAACGCCAGCCTTTTAAACCGTTCAGTTTTTTTGAGGCAAAAAGGCAGAACAAGGCGGTAGAGTTTTGCCTGATTGACTATCTGCCGGACCGGGAAAAGTTCAAGTGGGACACAAGTCGCAAAATGCTCCCTCAATTGCTGGAGATAATAGGGAGAAAGCGCACCGATATCAGCGTTGAGTTCTTCAGGGCCGAAGTGCCTGATGATCCTGAAAAAGCGGCGCAGTTTTATCATGATCTCTGTGAGCAGAAATTAAAAGAGTATGACAGAGAAAAGCAAAGCACCTGATAGCCATCTGACCGACATAAAAGGAGTGCTGTTCGATTTAGACGGGACGTTGTACAAAAAGCCCGTGCTGCTGGAACTGCTGATGGCAGCCATGCAGCCCAAAGATCTGAAGCTGCTGGCCAATATCAGCAGCGCAAGAGATTCAATGAGGGGCATACAGTATGAAAACAAGGACGAATTGCTGCATGCCCTCTTTGTCCGGCTGGCGGAAAAAACAGGACGGAGCCCGGAGGCAGTCAGCCGATGGTACAACACGAAGTTTTTTCCGTCCTTCATATGGATTTTAAGGCACTGGGCGGCGGCCCGGCCCGGCCTGGTCTCCCTCCTGGGCAATCTGAAGCAAAAAGACATGAAAATCGGCGTATTGTCCGACTTTGCCCGGATTCGCGAGCGGTTGGAAGCCCTCGGGATTTCACCGGCGCTGTTTGATGACATGCTGTCAGTAGAGGAAACCGGCTGTTTAAAGCCTTCACCCGGGCCGTTTCTGAAGAGCGCTCGAAACCTCGGCGTTCCTCCCGGGCAGCTGCTGGTCGTTGGAGACCGGCAGGACCTGGATGCTCGAGGGGCCGAAGCGGCAGGCATGCCCTTCATGGGCATAGCCGGAAACCGGAATTGTTCCTGTGAAAATTTTTATCCCTGGGAAGTTTGCAGAAGCCTGATTCTGAACATGGTGCCAGTTCAGGGGCCTTCCGTGGAAACACAAAGCGAGGGTAGGGGAGGCTTTAGCCTCCCGTGAAAAGCGAGGGTAGGGGAGGCTTTAGCCTCCCGTGAAAAGCGAGGGTAGGGGAGGCTTTAGCCTCCCGTCGGATGGGAGCGGAAACCGGAATTACCCCGCGGGGGACGGTTTCGAGCCATTCGGTTTTTTCCTGAGGTTCACGAGCTCTTCAAAAACATCTTTCTTTTTGGTCAGATAGAGGTTTTTATACTGAGCCTCCCTGGCTTTTCCTTTCTTCACGAGACATTCTTTCAGCAGGGTCTGGGAATTGGGTTCGAGCTCAAAGCATTCAGGGCAATCAAGCCGGCCGGTCCCTCTTCTGGCTTCCCACTCGGGATTGAACTGCCTGAGCTTCGAGTCCAGGTCGGCCGCGAATGAAGATTTAACATCCTCGGGCGTGCCCGGAGCGTATTCGATGCAGAATTTATAATTCTGCTGATCAAAGTCGCAGTACATCGTGTAGTATTCCACGCCGATGTCTTTTTCCGCGGCGACAGCCCTGACCGCGTCGATAACCTGGATCTCGGAAAGCTTCTCTCCGGTCAAGCTTGTGATGCCCTCGCCTTTCTGAATAAAGCGGAAGAGAGGGACCTGGTTGTAAAAGCCGCAGACTTCTATGATGTCGTTCATGTCGTAACGGTAGAGCCCGCTCAGGTTGTTCAGGATAAGGTAATAGCGCTTCCCCTTCTCGAGCTCGTGGGCCAATAGCGTGGGCGGATCCTTGAGCTCCCGGTCTTTTTCCTCGATGAATTCAAAGAAGAACGCGTGAGACGCGAGCGCCGAATAGTCCCAGTCGTTTCCAAGGACCAGGCCGGCGCGGCCTTCGCTGGCCTGGTACCCGAAAGCCCGGTAAACCGTTTTGCCGGGGAAGAAACCGTCAAGCTTCGGGAGCATCTGTTTGAAATTGCCCTGTTTCCAGACATTGATCAGCGCCAGGCCCGGCCAGTAATGCTTCGGCCTCAGGTTTTCCCTGTGTTCGGACATGAGCTTTTCCAGGGATAAGGCCTTTTCCGGTCTTGGCTTGAGCCAGGCAAGACATTCCTCTCTGTCCTGTTTGGGGATGCCCTCGGCCACGTCTTGCCTCAGTGTGCCGTCATGAATATCCTTGATAAGATCGTCGAATTCCTCCATGACGGTCCTGTGCAGCCGAAGATAGGTGGAGGGGTTGAGCGCGATGATGATGGTAATATTCTCCGGAAGGGCATACCTCATCATGGCGTAAAACTTGTGATCATAGTTGTTAATGTCGACGATGGGGTAGGGGGCCGAGTACGTGCGCTTGAGGATGCCGGGAATGTTTTTAAAGGCCAGTCCTGAGACCGAGCCGAAGGGCGTGCCGTCCTCAACATGGCCTTCCACGGCCGGGGCCACGTACGACAGGCTCCTGCCGTCATAGATGTGGGGGTTATCCCGGAGCGCCGAGTATAACCACAGCTTGTTCATCCTGCTGGTCCCGCGGCGGAAAAAATCGGCGGAAAGCGGTATCATCTTCGGCTTGCTGGTGGTCCCGCTGGTCGTATTGTAAATAATTGGTTTTCCCGGGAAAAGCACATCCGCTTCCCCCTTCATCATCCGGTCGATATAGGGCCGGTGCTCCTCAAAGTGGCGGACAGGCAGGGCTTTTTTATAATCATCATAGCTTTTTATGTTTTTAAAGTTGTGCTCCTTGCCGAAAACCGTCTCTTCACAGCTTCTGAGCATCCCGTTGAAAAGCCCGAGCTGCGTGCCTTTCACGTCATGGCTTTTTTTAACATACTCCTTGTACGCCGGCTTGCCGGCCATGGTAACAAGAAATTTCCTGAACCAGGGCTTGTCTTTAAAATTGAACATGAATACCCGCTGTGTTATGAATCAATTTCATTATTATATTGCTTCATAATAAAAAATCTATATTCTTTAGCCAAGGATTGACGAATTTCATGTCCACGGCATACTATAGTCTGATTTTTCGCAAGTTGACGGCCCCGGCCGGACTGATCCATTTCCTCGAAAGAAGCTCAGTGACGCGGAGAGAACCGTGAAGACCGGCAACGGCAATAAAAGGGACATGCGCTACCGTCTTTTTCTTGTCAATCCCAAGCTTAAGTACCCCCATTATATTGCCCAGAGGGAATTGAGCACTCTTTTGAACAAGAGGAACTTCAGTGTTCCATTGGCTCTTCCGCTCATTGCCGCGCTGACACCGGACCACTACGATATCCGGATCATCGACGAGGAAATGGACCCTGTCCCGACGGATACCAAACCGGATATCGTCGGCATCACCACCCTGGTCTCGACGATCAGCAGGGCGAAGGAGATCGCGAGCCTGTACCGCTCGATGGGCTCGGTGGTCGTTTTGGGGGGCTCCTATGCAACGTTTATGACCGAGGAGGTCCTGAAGTACGCCGACTGCGTGGTTGTGGGGGAAGCGGAAGGCCTCTGGCAGCAGCTTCTGGCTGATTTTGAAAAGGGAGAGCTGAAAAGGGTCTATCAGGCCGACAGCGTGCCGGAGTTTCGCAAGAGTCCGGTCCCCAGATGGGACCTGGTTGACGCCGAAAACTTCCTGGTTCTGGGCGTACAGGTCTCGCGCGGGTGCCCTTACAGGTGTGAATTCTGCCTGGTCAACAGGATGTTCGGCAACCGCATCAGGTATCGTGATATTGACGATGTGATTAACGAGATCAAATCGCTTCCCTCCAGGAATTATTTTTTCGTAGACGACAATATAGCTGCAAAAAAGTCCTACGCCAAAGAATTGATGAAAAGGCTGAAACCGTTGGGCATCAGCTGGGCATGCCAGGCAAACCTGGATGTCGCCGACGATGAAGAGCTTCTCGAGGACATGGCAGAGGCCGGGTGCTTCAGCATACTGATCGGCCTGGAATCGATCAATCCCGAGAGCCTCAAAGAAACAAACAAGATGCACAATAATATTTCGCGCTACGACGCCGCCATCCGCAGGATTCATGCTCACGGCATGTACGTGAGCGCTTCATTTATCGTAGGCTTCGATTCGGATACGCCGGAAGTCTTTGATCACATCTATGATTTTTCATCCAGGAATAATCTTTCGTTCATCGTCATCGGCCCGCTTACAGCCGCGCCGGGAACCGACCTGTACGAGAGGATGAAGAAAGAGGACAGGCTGCTGGACATCGATCCGGAATATGTCAACGGCGTTTTTCCGAGCATGCGTTACAGGAACATGTCGCTGACGGAAATGTTTGACCGGTATTATGAGACAACGGACAGGCTGCTGCGTCCCGATGTCGTACGCCGAAAGGCGCTTGCGCTTTTTAGCGGCGGAACGTTCATGCGCAAGGAGGGAATTGACGTCGGTATCGTGGACAAAGTGTCGACATTCCTGACGTTGCTGAAGAAATATTTGTTAAGCCCGGATGCCCGGAAGCGAAAGCTCTTTCTGGATCTTGTTTTCATCGGGCACAGCGGCAAGGTGCCCATGCACAAAGTCGTCGTTTATCTCCTCACGTATCTTGGATTCGAGGAATACTTCAAATCAGCGAAATCTTATCTTCCCGGGATCAGGGAGATGCTCCAACAGGTCGAACAGAACGCCGCGCAGCAGCCTCCCGGCCGGGCCCCCCTTTCTTTCCGGAAATAGCAGCCTGTTGCTCGTCTCCAGCCGGATGGCGGGCACGGTAAAGCATGTTTTAACCTATTTATATAAAATATACACCAGGAATTTTGCTCGCGATATGGCCGTGTAGAGCGAACGCGGGCTGGACCATCGCCTGTCGCCGGGGTCCACGTCGAGCAGGATGACCGCGTCGGCTTCGCATCCCTTGAACCGCATGTACGAGTAATAGGGGATTGTGCCGGGCGCCCTCTCGGCTTCCCGCTCGATCGTGAAGCCGCCCACCTTGTGGTCATCGCCGAGGCAGGTGTGGCTGATCGCGTGCCCCCCGAGGACCACGATCCTGTCTTCGGAGATCTTTTCCTTTTTCACGAGCCTGTGGAGGATTTTTCCGAGCTCTTTGCGCCGCTCAGCGTCCGTGGGGCAGCGCTTTTGGATGATTGGCTCGCCCTCGGGCGCATCGTCCCGTATCCTGATCTCCTCGTCCGTGTATTTCATGACCTCGCTGCCTATTTCCCTTGAGTTGCGGCAATTGGTTTTGAGCACGAAGGGCTCGTCGCTGATGGGAAACTGCATCTCCGTGTCGAAGAGGTTCTGCTGCGGGTCGTAGAAGATGTAGAAATACCCGTCCTTTCCGATCATTTCCTCGATGGTGACCCAGTAGTTCACCTTGAAGTCCTGGCCCTCGTCCACGATGACGGCGTCGTACCGCACCGGACGGCTGGATAGGAGGCGCGCGAACCTGTCCGGGAGCTCGGTCTCCCAGAACTCCCGGTCCCCCTTTCGGATCTCCACGGCGTGCCCGGCCTCCTCGAGCTTGGTGGTGCAGAACGCGTGGTAGGTTTTCGCGGTTATGTTGCCCGCGTGTTTCGTGGCGGCCACCGATTGCGCGAGGTAGCGGCTCAGCGGCTGGTTGTAGCAGAGGAGCAGCACTTTCCTGCCTTCCGAGGCAAGCTCCACGGCCTTTTTCATGGCCAGCACGGTTTTTCCGGAGCCCACGCACCCCCTGACGAGGACACGCCTGCGGTCGCCGAGAAAGTCGAGAAGTTCGCACTGCTCGCGCGTGAGCGTGAGGATCCTTCTCTTTGCCTTTCCCAGCCTGTCAACAAGGCTCAGGCCGTACTCGAAAACAGGCATGAGGGCGCTCCTGACCGCCGACGCGTCGCTTCCGCGCAGGGGTTTTTGCCCTTGCTTCAGGAAACCGTCCATGATGGATTCAACGGCCTTGTCGATGTGGGGAAGCTGCCCGGCCGTGACAATGATCTCGCCGGAAGCCTCGGGGGGGAGGTCCGGCATTGCGCCAGGCACGTCGGGAAAGCAGACCGCGTGGCCCATGGGCACGTCGAGCCGGCTTCCCAGCCTTTTTGCAAGGTATTTTTTTATGTCATACTTGTTCTGTTTGGCCTGCCTGAAAGGGCTTTGCTTGAGCGGCCTGCGGTTCTGGAGCCATGTGCCGCTCTCCGCGTCGAACCGGATCCGGCCGCCCTTGACCTCGAGCACGAGGATTCCGCGGCCGGGCGAGAAGACAAGGAAGTCGATCTCCGCGTCGATCAGCCTGCCCTCGCGGTTTTTTGCCAGCACGTCGAGGGAATGAAAGACAGTGTAGGTGCTGTCCAGGCCGCGGCGCAGGGCCTCGAAGACTTTTTTCTCGGCCTCGGACTCGGTGGCCGCTGCTGCTGGAATCATTTTTGCCATGACGGATCCGGGACCATGTCGTGTCTTGCACAGATCGCTGAAATCAGATGAAAATCGTGGGGCAGCCGAAGGTGGCCTTGATCGTTTCCACCTCCCCTTCCTTGATGGCCGCGCAGTAGTCGCCGCAGAACTCCACGGTGGTGTGCTCGTCGTCCACCCAGTGCCAGCCCTCGCCCGAGTCTGCGGTGCAGTCCTCGTCCATGGGCACGATTTCTCCGTCAACGTAGAAGTTCACCTCGTCCGGGTCCGCGATCGGGTCCACGGGGGCGAGCACGTACTCGCAGGTGATGACCGTGCTGGCGATCGATTCCAGGGCCTCGGCCAGCGAGTCGGCGTCCTCGGCGTGCAGGAAGGTGTCGAACTCGGTCCCGCCGTTGGAGGCAATGGCGTTGAGCTCGGAGGCCATGGTGCCCGACGTGCTCCCGAACCCGATGGCAAAGCTGCGGATGTTGTGGCTCGCGAGGATGTTCGAGGTGTGCGCGGCCAGCGAGCTGACCGGGTCGCCGCTGAAGCACCCCTCGTCCTCGCCGTCCGAGATCACGACGAGGTAGTTGTCGCCGTCGTCGCCGTACATGTCGGGCGCGTCCGTGGGCCCGGGACCGGTGTCGTAGTATTCCATGGCATTGACGAGCGGCGTGAACGTGCAGAACTGCGGGTAGGCCGGGTTGTTCATGTGGGCGATGATGTGCTCCGCGGAAATGTACCGCGGCTGCACCGGGACCTGGGGAGGGAAGCGCGTGCCGCACTCGTCGTCCTGGCAGCGGAAGCACAGGACGCCGCAGTCGGACCACGCGCCCGGGTAGCCGTCGGGGAACGCGTCAAGGCCGAAGTGCATGTCCTCGAAGGCCGGGTTGAGGAGCAGCTGCTCCATGGCGGCCGTAGCCTGCCCCCAGGGGCTCCCGGTCATGGACGAGGACTGGTCGAGAAGCAGCATGAGCCGGACGGTCTCGTGGTGGAT
The DNA here is from genome assembly GCA_043813155.1 of Pseudomonadota bacterium. Classification (GTDB taxonomy): domain Bacteria; phylum Myxococcota_A; class Polyangia; order DRWM01; family DRWM01; genus JBDRLK01. Next base: position 13,400 of record JBDRLK010000367.1, read on the forward strand.
GTTGAAATCCTGCTCGTCGCAGATGTCGTCGCCCGTGGACTCGACGATCTCGACGTCGCGCAGATCGTCGGCCGGCGTGTCGGAGGGAGCGCCGTCGTCCTGCGTGTCGGATGAGTCGGGGACATCGCCGCCGTCGCCTGCCGCGTCCCAGTCCACGGTCTCCTCGGTCTCGCACCCGCACCCTCCCGGCATGAGAAGGGAAAGCGCCAGTCCCGCCGCGATAAGCTTTTTCAGGGTTGATTCCTTATGGTTCATGCTTCTTCTCCCTATCATCCGGTTTGCATCGACAGGCATACACTTACGCCTTCATTATATGCGCCGATTATATAATTGCAACACCCCTGAAAGGGGAGCTGTATCTTCGATCCCCCGGAATCGTGAATGTCCCCTTTAGGGCGCACTCAACATTAGATTCACATTTCTGGGCGCCGATCCATCCCGGCTGGCTGCGTTGCTGCACCCCGTCACTCTTCGGCGTAGAACGACTACGCCTCCGTCGTGACGGGGACCCCGCGCCTTGCCAGCCGGGCGCCTCGGCGCCCAGAAAATGTCATTGCATGTAATGAGAACATTAGCCCACATTCTGTGAATCTATTGTTGATTGC
>JBDRLK010000368.1:0-5081 GCA_043813155.1 Pseudomonadota bacterium
GGTTTGGCCCCGTATTGTCAGTAGAACTGGGTAGTGCAAAGGGGCCAAAGCCCCGCCTCGAAGGCAACCAACGACAAAACCTGCTTACTCGAACACCATGAACAGCACTGATGCCGAGAAATATCTTCCCTTCGTAAAAAAGCTGGCCCACAGGATCAAGATACAGTTCAATCCCCCCATGGAGGTCGACGAGCTCGTCTCCTGCGGCACTATCGGGCTCCAGGAAGCGCTCGGCAGGTATGACGCATCGACGAAAATCAAGCTTGAAACGTACGCCTATTACCGCGTGCGCGGGGCCATGATCGAGGGCATCTCCCGCCAGTGCACGCTGAGCAGGCACATGGCCGCGAAGCTCAGGCTGCTGACGAAATCGAACGGCTACATGGAGGGCGTGAGCGCCGACCTGGGAGGAAGGACCGAGAAGGACCCGGCCGTGAACGCCTCGATCCTGGCCGGCGTGCTGCGGGACCTGGCATCGATTCACACGCTGCACACCGCCGTGTCGACGACGATCAAGTCCGGCGAAAGGGAGGGCGAGATGGAGGTCGAGTTCGTGGACGACGCTTCCGCGGCAAAGCATGAGCAGGCCGTGCAATCGTCTGAGATCAAGAACCTGATGGAACGCCTTCCCGGAGAACAGGCCGAGGTGCTTCGCCTCTATTATTTCCAGGACAAAACCCTCGAGGAGGCCGGAAAAGAGATGGGCGTGACCAAGGGCTGGGCAAGCAAGCTGCACAGCAGCGCCATCAAGAAGCTCCGCCTGCTCATGCAGGAGAAAAATTAGCGGCTCCATGCTTTTGAGCCCCGTTCTCTGAATTCGAACGCCCGAGCCGACTCCCCGCCGGGCTGGCCCGGTCACTCCCATGAAACCCGGTATTGAATTTTACGAAGGACAGCCATAAAAGTTAACTGAAAGCAGGGGCAAACATCGAATAGACTAAGGCAACCGGGGGAAAAGGGCCAGTTGTACTTTTACTTTGCCGGTGCTGTCTCGCATGTGCCGTTCTGTGTATTGCACACCTGGCCGGCGGCGCAGTCCCTGTCCTCGCGGCACTCGTAGATGCACGTGTTGCCCGAGCAGTGCTGGCCGATGGGGCAATCCGAATTCAGCTTGCACTCTACCACGGCCGAGGTGAGCGGCGCAGCCGGCGCTGTGGCAGCGGGCGCAGTGGGAGCCGGTGCCGCCGCCTGACCGCCGACCGCGGCCTGGAACGCCGGGCCATTGAACTTCTGAACAAGCTGCGAGACCGCCGTGTTCAGCATAGTCTGGAAGCCCGCTATGATGCTGGCACTGCTTGGCTGAGAGCTGCCAGCGGCAGCCAGGTTATCAATCCACGTGCCGCCCGAGCCGCCGGATAGTGACAGGTTTGCATTCAAGGTCAAGGTGGTGCTTGTGAAACCCGAGGCCCAGAATGAGTTCAGGGCAACGGTCAGCGTGGGCACACCAACCATGGGCTCGACAGGCTGGTACCCGGCACTGGCCAGACACTCTGAAACCAGCTTCTTCATGAGGATTGTCGGCTCCGTGCTCTCGTTTGCATAGAGGTTGAACTTCGAAGGGCCAAAGAGGTCGGGCTTGACATACTGACCGATATAGCGCTTATTGACGCCTCCCTGGTTGCCGGGCCGCTGGTCAATGATCTGTACCGCTACGCTGCCCTTGCTCACGGCTCCGGGCATAGGGCTCGTGTAGTGCAAAACACTTCCCACAGGCCCTCTAGGAGGAACACATCCTGAGAAAACCGCCAGGCCGGCAATAAGCGCCACCAAAAAAATCAATTTAAATCTGTTCATGTTAAACTCTTCTGTTGGATTATTTGCTTTAATAGATCAAAGGCACTGCTCGAAAAATACTATTTTGACTTTTTCTTTTTTGCTGCCTTGCACGTTCCGTTTTGCGTATCGCATACCTGATTTTCAGAACAATCCCTGTCCTCGCGGCACTCGTAGATGCACGTGTTGCCCGAGCAGTGCTGGCCGATGGGGCAATCCGAATTCAGCTTGCATTCTACCGCGGCGGGGGCTGCCGGCGCCGTGGCCGGCGCTGTCGCGGGCGCCGTTGCAGGAGCTGTAGCGGGCGCTGTTGGAGCCGGAGCCGCCGTCGCGCTGACCGCGCTTTGGAACGCAGGGCCGTTGAACTTCTGAACAAGCTGCGAGACCGCCGCGTTGAGCATGTTCTGGAAGCCTGCTTCAATGCTGGTTCTGAAGCCCATGCCAATGGTTGTCGAGGTGCCCACGGCCGCAAGGACATCCGACCACGTGCCGCCCGAGCCGCCGGATATTGACAGGTTTGCATTCAAGGTCATGGTGTAGGTATTCAAACCCGTCAGCCAGAATGACGTCATGGTAACGGTCAGCGTGGGCACACCGACCATGGGCTCTACGGGCTGGTACCCTGCACTCGCCAGGCTCTCTGAAGCCAGCTTCTTCAAGAGGGTGGTCGGCTCCTCGCCCGGGTATGCGTAGATGTTGCTTAACGTCGCGCCCATGGCATTGGTCTCCTGCCCGATCAGGCTCTTCTTGACGCCTCCCTTGTCACCGGGCCGCTGGTCAACGATCTGAATTGCCACGCTGCCCTTGCTCACGGCTCCAGGCATTGGGCTCGTGTAGCGCAATTTGAACTGTGGACCGGAAATCCCGGGACCACCCGGCACAACACACCCGGACAAAACCGCCAGCCCCACGAAAACCGCCATGCATTGAATCAACATTCTTTTCTTCATGCCCTTATTTTCCTTTCTTTTTGATATTTTCAATTCAGAAAACAACTAAAAAAGCATAATTGCATTAAATCACGATTACTATTCAAATACAAGTCTAAGCTTTTTATCGACTCATTTCGCATTTGCACGGGCGGGCGCGGGGAGAAAAGGCTCATGTTTGATGTTGCCAGCTCGCGGTCAAGTGATTAGAGTATTATGGAAAGGTGGACAAGAACAGGGAAATAGCCGCGATCTTCAGCCGGATCGCGGACGCGCTCGAGCTCAGGGGCGACGAGGCTTTCAAAATCATGGCCTACCGGAGGGCGGCCGGCACGCTGGGGGAGCTCGACCGGGACATCGAAGAGCTGATGCTCGCCGACCCTCCAGCGAAAATCCCGGGAATCGGTGACGCGCTTGCTGAAAAAATCAACGAGTACCTGGAAACCGGACGCGTCAAAAAGCTCGAGCAGGCGCTCGAGGGAATTCCCCCCGGGCTTTTCGAGCTGCTCGAAATCAAGGGGCTCGGCATGAAAACCGCCAGGCTGGCCTGGCGCGAGCTCGGCGTCGAGGGGTTGGAGGACATGAAGAGAGCCTGCGAGGACGGCTCTCTTGCAAAACTGCCTGGCCTCGGAAAAAAGAAGGCCAAAAACATTCTCGAAGCCGTGCGCGTCCGCGAGCGGATAAGCGGCAGGATTCCCCTCCTGGAGGGCCTGGGCCTGACAACCGGGCTGGCCGGGCACCTGTACTCGGCGCCCGGGGTCCTGAATATTGCGGTCGCCGGGTCCCTGCGAAGAATGATGGAAACATCGGCCAACCTCAACCTGCTCGCGAGCGGCCCTGACCCGAAAAAAATCGTCGACCATTTCTGCTCATACAAGGGAGCGCGGGGTGTCATCGAGGCCGCGGAAAACCACGCGTCCATCGAGGTTCAAAGCGGAGCGGTGACCCGGAGCGTAGACCTCATTGTTGCCGGGCCCGGAGAGTTCGGATCCGCCCTGCAGTATTACACGGGATCGAAGGAGCACAATGAGAAACTCGGGCGCTTTGCGGAAAAAAAGGGACTGACCATGACGGTCCGCGGGGTATTCCGGGGCAATGAGAAAATCGCGGGCGCCGACGAAGAAGAGGTCTACGAAGCCCTGGGGCTTTCGTGGATCCCCCCGGAGCTTCGCGAAGACAGCGGGGAAATCGAGGCTGCCGCTGCCGGAAGCCTTCCCGTTCTCATCGAGAACAAAGACATACGGGGGGATCTGCACGTTCATTCCAGCTTCAGCGACGGCCTGCACACCATAGCGCAGCTCGTCAAAAGGGTCCGTGCGCTCGGCTACGGCTACATCGCCATCTGCGATCACTCGCAGTCCGTGAAGTACGCCGGCGGACTGGAGCCGGACAGGCTCAAGATGCAATGGGATGAGATCGACAGGCTCAATGAAAAATACAAGGACCTGACAATACTGAAGGGCACCGAGGTCGACATCCTCCCGGACGGCGGCCTGGATTACCCCGACTCCATCCTGGAAAAGCTGGACGTTGTCGTGGCCTCGATTCACCAGGGATTCAGAAAGAACGTCACGGAAAGGATCGTTGCCGCCATCGAGCACCCCCTTGTCCGCATTATCGGCCACCCAACGGGCCGGCTCATCTCGGGCAGGCCCGGGTACGAGGTGGACATCGACAGGGTCATGGACGCGGCCGCGGCCAACCGGAAAATCCTCGAGCTCAACGCCTTCCACGACAGGCTCGACCTCAGCGACGCCAACCTCAGGAAAGCCCGGGAGAAAGGCATAAAAATCTCCATTGGAACGGACGCCCACGCGACGGACGGTCTCGGCTTCATGGCGCTGGGCGTGGCCACGGCGCGCCGCGCATGGCTCGAGAAAAAGGACGTGATCAACAGCCTGCCCATCGGGGAAATGAAGAAAATACTTTGTGGGTAGCTGCACGCCCTCGGCGTGCCTGTATGTGGCGCCCCGAGGGGGCGCAGCTGCAATGCTGTTAGAAGCTCCAGGTGAGAACCGATATGGCGCCCGGGAATCTCAGGGTCGGGGCCACGGCCACGCGGGGGATGAGATAGCCGCAGGCCATGCCCCGCTGCTTGTCGAGCTTTTTGTGCTTGTTTCGTCCCGTGACGAAAAGATGCAGCCCGGCATAGGTCACGGCCGCGCCTCCCGCGACGCCGACAACGATAAGGGCGTTGGCCCAGTCCTCGTAGTCATCCTTCAGGATGAGGTACAGGACCGCGCCCGCCGCCATGGCCCCGATGCCCAGGGCCAGGAGCACGCCGCCGGCCGAGGTGTAGCTCGTTGCCTTGGGGCTCTCTGTTTCGAGGTTGGCGTTCGACATGGGCTCCGGCTGGGGGAGGGGGGGAGGCCCGGGCGG
>JBDRLK010000369.1:0-16583 GCA_043813155.1 Pseudomonadota bacterium
CGTCGCTTCCCGGCGTCACGAGCACGTCGATCAGGATCTCGGGATCAGGGCAGTTCATGAAATTCCCTTCAGGGTCGACCAGGCGGAAGGTCTCGGATGCTTCCCGTCCCGCCGTCGGGGGGCCTTCAATGACGAAGGAGAACATTGCCGACCTTCCCGGGGGAGTGTCTTCGGCCAGCACGGCCGCCGTGTCCCACGCCGGCCAGCTGCCCTCGGCATAAAACGCGCTGTAGGAGCCGTCCTGCGGCCCCAGCGCGCCGAGCCATACCGCTGCGCGGCGCCAGGCTTCCGTCCCCACGTTGTCGAACTCGGCCCAGGCGGCTGCGCGCTCCCCGGTTTCAAGCGCCGAAGGAAAAGAAAAATCCTTCAGGACCGCCGCGTAAGGAGGCGGTGTTTCCCCCATGGACTGCGGCCTGCCCTGGTCGATCTCGCCGCTGCAGTCGTTGTCCACGCCGTCGCACACCTCCGGCGCGGGGTCGAACAGCCTTGTGCAGCTGTGACATCCGCTGACGCACCGGACCCTTCCCTCGGCGCAGGGGCCCAGCTCGCCGGTGTCGCATGCCCTGTTTCCGCCATCGGGGTCGGGACCGGCGCACGCGCCCCATCCTCCCCACTGGCAGTTTCCCTGGCAGGCGCGCTGCTGCGTGCCGCAGTCGCAGCAGGCCCTGCTCTCCGCTTGTCCAGGCCTGCACGGCCCCGTGCAGTCACACCCGCCCACATAGGAGCAGACGCCGTTCCTGATGCCCGTCGAGATGGTGTCCCTTCCGCCCGCGGTCCTGAGGTACGGCGCCTCGACGCTGCAGCAGTCATGGAAGAGCGCTTCGGTCAGGCAGGCGACCATGTTCGTGGCGTTCAGGACGAAGAGGTCGGACCTGTACTTCAGCCCCCGGTTGATCGTGTGAGAGTGGCCGTCGGCGTTCACGATTCCCGTGTTGACATGCGACGCCAGGTTCTGCCCGCCGGACGTTTTGTACAGCGTTTCGATGCCGTGCCCCCCGCCGGCGTTCGTATGAATGCTGACAAAGACGTCCGCGCCCCAGCTGTTGGCATGGGAAGGGGCATTGCGCAGGCTCTGGTCCACGATCACGCTGTGGCCCCCGGCCTCGATTTTCGCCCTCGCGAGGTTTGCCATGTCGAGCGCAAACTGCGCTTCGTTCCCTCCGCCGCAGACAGAGTTCCAGGTCTGGTCGCTCGGGTTGAGAAACACTCTTGCCGAGTGGGCCGGGGCGGCGAGAGAAAGACAAATCACCGCCGCCGCAGCTGCCGCGGCGAGCCGTCCCGCGCCCAAAGCCTGTGATCGGGTCGCCATGTTTCCACTCGTTCCCTATTCAAATGCCATGTCGGCTACGAAAATCCTGCCCGTGGCCTGGTCCGTGTACGCGAGCCTCCTGCCGTCCGGGGAAAAAGCGGGGTACATCTCGATCACGTCCCGAGTGTCCGTCAGGCGGGTTTTAGCGCTGCCGTCCGGTCTCATGATCCAGATGTCCCCTTCGAGGAATGTGTGCCCGTCGTCCCGGCTGAGCTCGAACACGATCCAGTCTCCGCCGGGATGGAAGACGCCGCCGTAGCCCACGCCAAGATCCCGCTTTTCACGCTGCCGCATGTCGTACACCCAGATGTGCCCCTCCGGTCCCCTGCTCTCGTACACGATCAGCATGCCGGCGTCGGCCGAGAGGATCGGACTGAAGAAGCCTTCGCCGGAAAAGAGGACCCTGCGCTCTTCGTTTTTTTCCAGCGACGCGGCGATCACCCGTCCGCCTTCATCGAAGACAGCCGTGCCGTCGGCTTCCGCGACCTGAACGGTTCTTGCGTCGACCTCCGGGGTTATTTCGAAGACGTGCCCGAGCTCTTCATCAATTCTGACGAGCCGTCTCCCAACGGTCAGGAAGACGGCTTTCCCGTCCGCCGAATAAACAGGGAACCCCATGTCCCCGGCAAGCCGCAGAAGGACCTTCTCTTCCATGCTATGGAGGTCGAGCCTCACAAGCGACGTTACGCTCCCGCCGGCCGCCGGGCCCTGGGCCAGGTAGACGATCTTCCGGCCCCCGGGGGACCAGGCAAACTTGAATCCCGCCCCTGCCTCGTCGGTGACTACCTGCATGCCGCGCGTGTCGGGATCGATAACCGCAATGCCTTTGAAGTCGGCCGTTGTTGCCGCCACGCGCGTGCCGTCGGGCGACCACCGGGGGCTCATGTAATAGCCGCTGTCCGGCGTAATGTCCTCGACGTTGGCCAGCGCGGGAGCTTTGCCTTCCCCCTGGCCCAAGATGCCGCTTGCCGAACCTTCATCTCCAGAAGCCGCCGCGGGGGGGTCATTCAGGGCATCGGCAGGCGCGCTTCCCCCCGTTCCCGCTTCTTCCTGCCGGACGATCCCGCTCCCCGTTTCCGATCTGCAGCCTGCCGCGGCCATATGCAGGGCCCATAGGGCGCAGATAAGAACCGGTTTAGGGTATGCCCTTAACAGCATGGCGTTTAAGCTGATCGCTTCCTCTTTCTTTTTCAGCATACTAGGAGAAAGCGGTCGGCGCAATAGGCCTTGCCCGCGTTTTAATTATTAATGATAATTGAATTGATGTCACAATTGTTATAAACTTAAAAAATAGAGCATGGTTTTCAATTCTGCACTTCTTTATTTGACCTGATGGCGGAAAAGGGCGAAATACTCAATCAGCGCTACGAGCTGGACATGTTCCTGGGCAAGGGGGGATCGAGCGAGGTCTGGAAAGCGAAGCATATTCACCTCGACAAGCTCGTTGCCGTCAAGCTGCTGAAAAAGGACCTGATGGACAACCTGCAGTTCTACGCGCGTTTCAAGCAGGAGGCGCAGATTGCCAGCAGCTTGATCCACGAGAACATATGCAGCGTATCCGACTTCGGTTTCGCGGAGGAAGGCAGGGCGTTTCTCGTGATGGACTTTCTCGAAGGGGAAAGCCTGGCGACCGTTCTCAAGAGAGTTGACAGGGTCCCGGTCGGCGCCGCTCTTTCCATTATCAGGCAGGTCCTTGCGGGCCTCAAGGCGGCGCATGAGATGGGCGTGGTGCACAGGGACGTGAAGCCCGGCAATATTTTCATCGCAAAGAAAAAATCCGGAAAGAGGGTGGTCAAGCTCGTGGATTTCGGCATTTCCAAGATGGTTTCCGCGGACAAGAAAGACCTGGGATTGACGACCACGGGAACCCTGCTCGGAACCGCGTTCTATCTTTCGCCCGAGCAGATCATGGAAACCAAGGGCGTGGACCACAGGACGGACCTGTACGCGGCCGGTGCTGTCATCTACAAGGTGATCACGGGCAAGGCTCCTTTCATGGGTGAGAATTTCGGCGAGATCGCGGTTAAAATCGTCAACGATCCTCTCGTGGACCCCCGGGACCTTGTCGAGGGTCTTTCCGCTCCCGTGGCGAAAATCATTAAGAAGGCGCTGGAAAAGGACGCAAGAGCGCGATACGAGTCGGTCGATGAGATGATCAAGGGCATCGACGCCGTGTATGACGCATTTCAGGAGGACACGATCGATTCCATCTACAGCCCGAACATCGAGCAGCTCATCCTCAAGCCCATCGAGCGAAAGAGGTTCAGGCCGGGCAGGAAGTTCAAGATTGCCGTCGTTGCGGCCTCGCTCGTCGTCGTTGCCGCGGCCGCATCCCTGCTCGCTTTCCGCCATTCGAACGTGGCAGGGGAAAACGAGGCAGGCAGCCTGAAGGCGGGCGGCGGCAAGGCTGAAAAGACCGCCGCGGGGCAAAGTCAAAAAGGAGTCGAGACCGGGCCGGCAAGGGTCAGCGTGACATTTCAGTCCGTGCCGGAAGGGACCAGGATCAGGCTTGGGGACATGGAGGTTGAAGGTGACTCGCTGCAGGTTTCAAGATCGGAGCAGCCGCTCGAGGTAACGCTCCTGGCCGAGGGTTATGCGGATAAAAAGGTCAGCCTGGTCCCCCGATCGAACCTCGATGTAGTCGTGACGCTGGACCCCCTGCCGCAGCCCCGGGAGCCTGCAGCGGCAATAAAAACCACCAGGCCGCAGACAAAGAAAGCAGCGGCCAAGCCCGCGAAAGCAGCGGCCAAGCCCGCCGCGGAGGAGCAGGCCCCTTCCAAGACATCGCTCACCTCCGAAGTGGGGCAGAAAAAGATAAAGATCGGGAAAATGGATTATGCAAGGGATTTTCCCGACAAGGAGACGGAGAAAAAATGAAATTGCAGCGCAAGCATGCCGGTGTGATCATGACCTGTGCGGCGGTCGCGGCCACGTGTTTCTTCTTCCAGGAGAAAATGGTCCTTGGAGATGAACTGGATGACGCGAAGGAGAGGTTCAAGCGGGGGCTGATGTTCGTCGATGAAGGGGACTGCGGCAAGGCGCTCGTGGAGTTCGAGGCGTCTTATGAGATTTATCCCACGACCGTGGTCCTGTACAACATTGCACTGTGCAACGACGACCTGCACAGGAACGCGCAGGCGCTGAAATACTACAACCTGTATCTCGACGAGGTTGAAGGACTCCCCAAGGACAATGAAGAGGCCATCCGGGAAAGAATCGGCCAGCTGGAAAAAATGGTCGGCCGGCTGAGCGTATCGTGCAACGTGGCGGGCGCGTCCGTGCTGATCGACGAAAAAGCGATAGGCGAGGCGCCCCTCGAGGGCGCGTACGTTGAAATCGGCGATCATGCGCTGGTCGTGAAAAAGAGCGGCTATGAAGATTACTCGAGGAAGATAACGGTCGTGTCCGGAAAAACAAGTGAAGTCGACGTGGAGCTGAAACCGCCGGAGGAGGCCGCCCCCGGTCGGGCCGGTCGGGGAAGAGGGTAAACCGGGGATAAAGAAAACAGTGCCTGCATCGGCTTTCTGGGGCGTGCTGGGCGCCACGCTGGCGCTCGGCGCAGGCGCGGTCGTTGTCGGCGGGCTCAACGTGGACAATCGCAACAAGTTCCTGGACACGGATTACAGCGACGAGGAGGCGTGGAGGGACCTGAAGGACAGGGGGGAGACGTACAATACGGTCTTCCTGAGCCTCGTCGGAGTGGCCGGGGCCGCCGCCATAGCGACCATCGTGCTCGGCGTTTTCACGGATTTCAGGAAAGGCAAAAAATCGGGCGCGGAGACCATGCCGGTCACTTTGGTTCCTTCCAAGGGTGGAGGGCTGCTTTTAATCTCGATTCCTTATGGAATGTAAAAAAATGACGGACAGAAAAAACGCGTATGGGTTATCGATTCTTCCCGCCCTGGTTGCAGCGGCCGCTGCGCTGGTCGCTGCCGGCTGTTTTGACTACAACCCGGAGGATCTTCCCGGCTACGACGCAAAGCTCGACGATGAATCGGACGCGGCGGAGCAGGACACGGCAACGGACCGCGATGTCACCGGGGAAGACGATGCCGGGGACTTCGAGGTTGACTGGGAGGTTCCCGCGACATGCGGGGACGGCCACGTCGATCCTCCGGACGAGGAATGCGACGGCGACCCGCCGCAGGAGTGCACAACCGATTGCGGGACCGCGGGCGTGAGAGAGTGCATTGCCTGCAGATGGATCTGTCGCCCGCCGGCCGACGACAACTGCAACGGGATCGACGAGGACTGCGACACGGTGGAAGACGACGACTACGTTCCGGCCTTCACGTGCGGCAGGGGGCTGTGCGAGGCGGATGCGTTCTGCCAGGACGGCGAGTCGGACTGCGAAGGAGGGGAGCCCGCGGGGGACGACGCGGACTGCAACGGCCTGGACGAGGACTGCGACGGCGAGGCGGACGACCATTTCGAGCCGGGCACGTGCGGGGAGGGGGTGTGCGAGAGAGCGTCGGCCTGCACGGACGGGATCGAGGAGTGCGATCCCGGCGACCCAACGGGCACGGACAACGACTGCAACGGGCAGGACGACAACTGCAACGGGCTGTGCGATGAAAACTACGCGACCGACGAGACATGCGGCCTGGGGCCGTGCGAGAAATATTACCGGTGCAGCTGCGGCGAGGAGAGCTGCACGCCGGGCACGCCAACGAGCACGACCGACACGACCTGCAACGGCCAGGACGAGGACTGCAGCGGTGAAAATGACGAGGACTACATTCCCTGGACCTGCGGCCGCGGCGCCTGCAGGAGGGACTCGACATGCGTCGACGGCGATGAGGACTGCGTTGAGGGGGAGACAAACATGGAGATCTGCGGCAATGAAATCGACGAGGACTGCGACGGCCACCTGGACAACGGCTGCGGCGAGTGCTCTGCCTGCCCGGACGCGGTCGATGTTCTCGAATTCACGGCTACCGGGGGGAGGTTTGCCGGCTCGACCACGGGCGCCGGCGGGACCGCGGGCTCCTGCGGCGGGGCCGACGCGCCGGAGGCCGTGTACGCTTTCACCGTCGAGAGCGCGGTGGACGTCTTCATCACCACGCACGGGTCTTCCTTCGATACCGTGGTGTACGTCCGGGAGTGCACCTGCGGGGGAGAGGAGACGGCGTGCAACGACGATGCCGACGCCATGGCCACCTCGATGCTCCGCCTTCTGGACCTCCCGGCAGGGACGTACAACATCTTCGTGGACGGAAAGACGGACGCGGACGCGGGAGACTTCCAGATCGACGTGTACGTGACCGCGCCGGGCCTCGAGGGCGACCGCTGCGGCGACCCGGTCATGCTGACAGGGGACGGGTACACCTACGCCGACCCGCAAACCACGTGCAACCTGACGCACGATTACAGCCCGGCCACGACAGGGGAGGGGGCGGGCGACTGCGGAGTCTACGCCGGGGCCGGCCTGGCCGAGGAGATGGTTTTTTACCTGTGGGTCCCTTCGGATGCAACGGAAATCACGCTGGACACGTGCGGCACGATCGACCTGGAAAGCTATAACGAGGACACGACGCTTTACGTCAGGCGCGAGTGCAATAATCCGGGCGCTTCCAACCAGCCGGGCTGCGACGAGGATGACAACTGCGGCGGCGGTGCGGTGGACAACACCCTGTCCGAGGTTACCGTAACCCTGGACAGGGGCCTTTACTATGTTTTCGTGGACGGGTACAGCCAGCCCGATCCGCCCCTTCACTACTGCGGGGAGTTTCTTCTTGCAGTCACCGGCCTGTAGAGCGGGTTCCTGATGCCCCGGACGATAAAACAGATCTGGATGATTCCGTAGAACATGAATATGCTGGACGAGTAAACGACAAGGAGCAGTTTCCAGGCCTCTGACATCTCAAACGCCTTATTATAATTGCGGGTATGCGGAATTACAACAGACACAAAAAGGGGACAGAGCACTTTTAAAAAGTGCTCTGTCCCCTCATGCAGTATTTTGCATGGTTAAAGTGCTCTGTCCCCTTTTATGCGCTTGATTTTCTCGCCGTAAAGTGTGTTAATAACGCCGGATGGAGAGAGGGCCATGAGAATATTCGGCATTTTGATTTTCTTTCTTTTCGCTTCCACGGCTTTTATCGCCTGCGGCGGCGGGGGAGGGGGCGACGGCGATGGAAGCGAGGACGGGACGGACGCTGAGGAGGAATTGCCTCCCTGCGACCCTTTCCCGGCTCCTGAAACAGGAGATAGCGGCGCAGACATGTCCGCTCCCGTACCGGCCGGCCAGGCGCGCGCGGGCAAGATAACGGACCCCGGGGATGTTCCCAGGGGCGTTAAATCCTGGGCTGAAAACGGCGATTTCCTTATCCGCAACGCAAGAGTGGGGTTTGTCATCGAGGACACGTCCGGCAGCGAGGGGCTCAGGTCCCATTTCAACGGGCCGTTCGGAGGGGAAATCGTGTACGCTGATTTCTGGGGCGATGAGGGCGAGAGCGGCGAGAACCTCGTCGGCGAGTTTCTGTTCTCACTCGGCCTGCAGCTCGTCGACCCTGAAACCGTGACGGTCATGAATGACGGCAGCGACGGCAACGAGGCCGTGGTGAGGGTCACGGGACCGCTTCGCCCCATGCCGTTTCTCGATCTCGCTGCCGGCGTGCTCCTGGACCCAAGGCCGTTCAACGGCGAGATGGTCGTTGACTACATTCTCGGCGGCGACGACGATTACCTGCAGGTAAAGTACACGATCCGGAACACCTATAACAGGATCACGAGGATCCATCTTCCTCTCCTGAGCGCGATCATGGGCGACGGCCTGAAAACGTTTACGCCCGAGGACGGCTTCGACATAGGGGGCTTCGGCGGCACCGGGTCCCATGACGCTTTCGGTTTCGTGGGGCAAAACATCAGCTACGCGATTATCGACGGCAGGGGGGGGCAGCTCGAGTACGTCATCGAGCAGAGCAATTTCCTGTTCATGAGCCTGTCGTCCATGATCGAGATGCAGGCGTGCCAGGAGGTCGAGGTAGCGGCCATGAAGTTCGCCGTTGCCGCCGGCGGGGCGGAAGCTCTCCTGAAAACCACGAGGGCCATTGCGGGCGCGGACGAGCCGGCGGCGCTAAGCGGGGAGGTCACCGTCGAAGGCGGCGGGCCGGCGGCCGGCGCAAGGGTCCATGTGCTGCGCGATGACGGCTCTTACGTGACGAGCGACCTGTGCTCGCAGGACGGTTCCTACAGCGTGGGGCTGGAGCCGGGAGATTACGAGGTGAGGGCTGTTCTCGAAGGCCACGCGGTGTCGGGCCCTCACGCGGTCGAGATGGCGGGAAGCAACCGGACCCTGGACATGGAAATCGCGCAGCCGGGGGTCCTGCTCTACACGGTTGAGGACGGGGATGGAAATCCCATGCCGGCAAAAATCATGCTTTTCCCCGAGCCCGAGCCCGATCCCCTGCCTCCATCGCTGGGGGAAGAAACCTGGCCCATGGGCGCCTATCTGTATTTATTTGATAGTGAAGGCGAGGGCGTGATCACACTGCCCGCCGGAACCTACACGGCCGTGGCTTCCCGGGGGTTCTTTTACGAGATTGACGAAATGGACGTGGAGATCACGGCAGGGGGCAGCGCCGCCGCGGATTTCGTGCTGCCCGAAGCCGTGGACACGACGGGGTACCTGTGCGCGGATTTCCACCAGCACTCCACGTACAGCTATGACACGAACACGCCGTCTGAAATCGTCGTCAGGTCCAATGCGGCCGAGGGCAACGACTTCATCGTGTCCACGGATCACGACTGGATCGTGAATTTCCAGCCGCTGGTCGAAGAGCTGGGCCTGGACGGCCGGCTCCGGGCATTCGGCGGGTGCGAGATCACCACGTTTGAATACGGTCATTTCAATGCCTGGCCCATGACCGAGAACCGGGAATCGCGCAACTGGGGCTCGCCCGAGCACCTGTACAGGATGCCGGAGGATGTTTTCGATGACGCCCACGCGGGTCCGCTGGGGCCCTTGCTTCAGATCAACCATCCCAGGAGCTCGGGAGTCGTGGGAGGGTATCTGAACGCCGTCGGCTTTGATCCTGCAACCTACGACATCGAAAATCCGGATTACTGGAGCGAGAACTGGGAAGCCCTCGAAGTTTTCAATGACACGGATTTCAGGCAGAACGAGCTCGGCGAGGATGGAACCGGCACGGTTGAGGACTGGTTCGGCCTCCTGGGCTGCGGCTACCGTTTTTCGGCCATGGGCAGCTCGGACTCCCACGACCCGGTGCTCAGCCCGAAAGGCTACCCGAGAAACTGCCTGAAGCTCGGCTTTGACGACCCGGCTGAGCTTGACGGGGATGATCTGACCGGAGCCGTTCTCGGGCTCAAGGTTCTCGTGTCGGGAGGGCTTTTCATCGACGTGGACATCGGCGGGGCGGGCATGGGAGAGATCGCGGACGCGCCGGACGGGAAAGCGGACGTGAATATCGTCGTCCAGGCGGCCGTGTGGATCGCGGCCGACAGGCTGAGGGTTTTTGTGAGCGGCGAAGAAACCGGCACCATTACGCTTGACGAAAGCACCCGCGACCCCGACAACCCCGCCGTCCGGTTCAACGACTCCGTGCCCGTGGACACGGGCGGCGGTGACGGGTGGGTGATCGTCGTTGCCCAGGGCGATGAAACCATGGAGCCCGTCGCCCACGGCCGCCGTCCTTTTGCGGCCGCCAATCCCATATTCCTCGATGCCGACGGAGACGGCGTTTTCACGCCATGAACGGGGGAGCGCCGCGCATGGCCGAAAAAACAAGCGCACGGGAGCGGCTGGCCGGGATTTTCCGGTCATAAAGACGCTTTTGAGCGAGCCGTTGGTTCCCGGGGATTAATCAACGAGGGGGATGTCGACCAGGTCATCGCCAAGCGCGTCCACGCGGTTGATCTTGATCAGGTCCAGGGCGATGGAGTAGACGTAATCCTCCATGAAGATGCTGCGCTTGACAAGCGAGTTGGAGTTTGTCCACCAGTTGCCGCAGTTGTAGCCGCTTTCCTCGCCGGGGTCCGCGTGCGCTACGCCGCCGAGGCTCGCGAAGCCGTCATCCACGGTCACCTCGTACACGAGCAGGCCGCTGAAGGTCATGGTCGTGCCGTAGCTTCCGCCGCCCGAGCTGTCCTCGCATATGGTCATGGGAATGGCAAGCAGGTTCTTCGGCCGGAAGAAGTTGAAGGCCAGGTGGTTGGTCGTGGCGTCGGACGTTGAGCCGCGCGTGCCGATGACCTCCTTGTGGATGAGCGTGGGGTTGT
Source organism: Pseudomonadota bacterium (assembly GCA_043813155.1). Lineage (GTDB taxonomy): Bacteria > Myxococcota_A > Polyangia > DRWM01 > DRWM01 > JBDRLK01. The sequence goes on from JBDRLK010000369.1 coordinate 10,550, forward strand.
CCATCTTCGAGATGTCGAACACCTGCAGCATGATGCCCGTGAACCATGCAAAGCTGCCCTGGTCGTCCGCGTCATACCCGATGGAAAGGATGTGGTTGTCGTCCAGCATGTGCATGTACGTGGAAAATCCCGGGATCTTGAGCTCGCCGGCCGTGGCGGGGTTGCGCGGGTCCCCGAGGTCGAACACGAAGAGCGGGTCCGTCTTCTTGAACGTGACGATGAATCCCCTGTTGCCGCTGAAGCGGGCCGAGCGGATGTCCTCGGTGGGCGCGATGTCGTCGATCTGCCCCACGACCTTCAGTGCGCTGCCGTCCTGCTCCAGGATGCTGATCGTGCTGTGCACGTTGGGGTCCGGGACGTGGCCCGTCGTGGTGGCCATGCGCAGGAACCCGTCATGCTCGTCCATGGCGAACTGGTTGAGGACCTTCCCCTTGACCACGCCGCTGGCCGCGTACTCGGCAGCCGGCTTCTCGCTGACCAGGGAGAACTTGTGAACCGTCGAAACCTCCTGGACCGCGTCCGGGCCGGGGTAGTACCACCCGCGGTGGCCCGTGTTGTAATGGCGCGAGGAAACGTAGAGCGCCTTGTTCGACGCGTACACGGCGCCGGGCCTGCCCACGATGGTGACGGCGGTCATGGGGTCGAGCTCTTCCATGTTGACGGAAGAGATCGTCAGGAGCGACCGGCCGTCCGTGAGGCCCGACTTGTAGAAGTTGCCGCAGCTTCCGAGCACGTCCTCCTGCGTCTCGGGCTCGCCGTCCGCGTAAATCGTGTCCTTGACCGTGGGAATCCAGTCCGAGATTTCCGTGTCCTCGATGATCCTGCGGTTTTCCTTCTTCAGCTGGTTGAACATCTGCACAATGGCTTCCCTGACCGCGTTGTTGTTCGCGAGCCTGAAGCAGTAGTCAATGGAATAGATGTTGTCGGGCATGTAGGAAACTTCGGGGAACCGGATCTCGGGAAACGTGACCACGGTGAAGACCGCGCTGCCGATGCGGCGCGAGTTGATGTAGGAGCCGGAAAAAACCGTTTCCCTGACCACTTCCGGGTCCGTCATGTCCGAGATGTCGAGGACGGTCATTTTCATGGGCCTGCCGTCGCCCGTAAAGTCGCAGTCATAGCCATAGGTGCACTCGCCGCGGCCGTAGCCGTAGTAGTAGTCTGGATAGTCCTCGCTGCCCAGAGCCGAGTAGACGAGTGCCCTGTCGTTCAACACGAACAGCTTGGTGGGCTCGCCCTCGATGGGCACGCTGGAGATGATGTGCGCCTCGGGCGCGGGCCAGGCATCGATGATCTTGAAGCTGCCGTCGGCCAGGATGTAGATGTGGCCCCCGTCGTTCTTCACGAAGTCGGCCTCGTCCACGCCGTCGACCTGGGTGTTGGTTTCCGAGTATTCCGAGGCCTCTTCCCGGCCTTCGGAAGGCGAGGGGACCGTGCCCGTGCTCGCGTCGTAATCCGCTTCTTCGCCGTTCAGCCATACACCCCCGCCGTAGTAGTTGCAGAAGTCGCCTTCCAGGACGGACAAGAGGTTTTCATCCACGCGCTGCTCCATGTCCTCGATGACCCTGTCCTTGAGCGCCCGAAGCACGCCGTCGCAGTCATCGATGCCGTGAAGCGAGGCCAGGGCCTCTATGGAGACCCCGTTGTCCTGCTTGTTGGAGCAGGAGCCCGCCGCGGAAAAGATTAAAGGAAAAGAAATAAGAAACAAGATTTTTTTGTTCATGGAACCCTCCCTGAAAAATTGTGCGCTGCTATGTGATCGCAATAACCGTACCAGCACCCTGTCCGGTGTTTTTTCTTGTTTTTCCGTTAATTCCGAAGGCATGGCCGCGCTTTTGTCATGACATTCCTGTCATGGCGGCCGGCAGGAGCCGGCCGCCGGCAATCGGCTGTCGGCTGTCGGGTTTTTCCTGTCGCGTGGGGAGGCGACCTGGGACCGGCGATCGGCGACTTTCCCTGTTTCACTTGATTTATGGGGGAAACCATTTAAGAATAATCTCATTTCGATCAGGGGAGGGTTTTTATGACCAGGGCTGGAAAATCCATGTTTTATTTTGCTTTCTGGATCGTGGCCTACGGCGTTTCGCTCTTCCTGTTTCCAAAATTCTGCCTCGACGTGATCGGCATCGAGCTGCCCACCTACAGCGTGGCGCGCCTTTTCGGCATGGTCCTTCTTTTTCTGGCTGTTTATTATTTCCTGGCCGGGAGGCACCCCGAGTTCTGGCCCCTGTACAGGATTACCGTGTACACAAGGGCATCGGCCTTTCTGATCGTGGCCGTCATGGTGCTGCTGAAGCTGGCCGAGCCCCTTGTCGTGGGTTTTGTGGTCGTCGATCTTTTTGGCGCGGCCTGGACCGGGCTGGCATTGAGAAAAGACAAGGCGGACGGCCTGTGCAAAACAGGTTAATTGCAGCTGCACGCCCTTATCGTGCCCGGGGAAATCATTGACGTGAATGAACTGAAGCATCTTTTCAGCCCTGCCTCCATCGGGACCATGGAGCTTCGCAACCGCATCGTCATGGCGCCCATGGCAACGGATTTTGCCGATGACGACGGCAAGGTTTCACAGAGGCTCACGGACTACCTGGCGGCCAGGGCCGAGGGCGGCGTGGGGCTCATTATCCTGGAGGCCACCACGATCGACGAGACGTTTCCCTACATGCCCCGCAGCGTCGGGCTGTGGGACGACAGGCTGATCCCCGGAATGCGGGGGCTCGTGGATGCGGTCCATGCCCATGGCGCGAAGCTGGCGCCTCAGATCGTGCACCCCGGCCCCAAGTCGCTGTCCACCATCATCAACGGTACTCAGACCGTGGGCCCCACGGCCGGGATAGTGAACAACATTACGAAACGCAGGTGCCGCGAGCTGGCCGCCGGCGAGATCAGGGAAATCTGCCGGCAGTTCGGCCGCGCCGCGGCGCGCGCCAGGGAGGCGGGCTGCGACGGCATGGAGCTGCACGCGGCGCACGGCTACATGCTGGCAGGCTCTTTCCTGTCCCCGCTTAGAAACAGGCGCGCCGATGCTTACGGCGGCTCTTTGCAGGGCCGCCTGAAATTCATACTCGAAGTCATGGAAAACATTCGCGACGGGGCGGGGGACGATTTTCCCGTCATTGTACGCATCTCGGGGGCCGAGCTGGTGCCCGGAGGCATGGATGTCAGGGAAATGCAGACCATTGGTTCCATTCTGGCCGGGGCGGGCGTGGATGATTTTCACGTGTCGAGCGGCGTGTATCCCGACCTGTCGTGGCGTGTCATCCCGCCCACGGGAACGCCGCTGTGTCTCAATGCCGGGCTCAGCGAAGCCATCAGGAAGGCCGTTGATGTGCCGGTCATGGTCGTAGGGCGGATCAATGACCCCCTGATGGCCGAGGGCGTCCTGGCCCGGCAGGAAGCCGATCTCGTTGTCATGGGGCGGGCCCTGCTGGCCGATCCCGAGCTTCCCAACAAGGCGCGGGCCGGGCGGCTCTACGATATTGCCCCCTGCATGGGATGCGGGCAGGGCTGCGTGGCGGCCCGTGAAAAGGGCGCGGACATGACCTGCGTTGTGAACCCGGCCGTTGGAAGGGAGAGGGAGATGGCCCTTATCCCGGCCGAGAGGAAGAAGAAGGTCCTGGTCGCGGGCGGAGGCCCGGCGGGTCTCGAGGCGGCGCGAACGGCCGCGCTTCGGGGGCATGACGTTACGCTTGTCGAGAGAGCCGACAGGGTAGGGGGGCAGTACAACCTGGCTGCCGCCGCGCCTTCCAAGCAGGAACTGACGAGCGTCATCAGGTACCTGGCGCACCAGGCTGAAAAAGCCGGCGTGAAGATCGAGCTCGAAACCACGGTGACGCCCGGGCTCGTCGAGAAGATGGCGCCCGACGCGGTTGTCGTGGCCACGGGCGGGGAGGCCTGCCGGCCCGATCTTCCGGGCGCGGACAGGGACGAGGTCGTCTGCGCCCACGATGTCCTCAGCGGCGGCGTGGACGCGGCTGCGGCCGGGAATGTTCTCATTATCGGCGGCGGCATGACCGGATGCGACATTGCCGAGCTCCTGGCCGACCGGGGCGATGACATCACGATCGGCCGCAGGGCCGTTACTATCGTGGAAATGCGCGAGGACATTGCCCCCGACATGTTTTCCCAGAAGCGCGTCCTGGTCATGGAAGCGCTGCGCCGCAAGGATGTGACCATCATGACGTCGGCAACGGTCAGGGAGATCCTGGAAGACGGTGCGCTCATAGAAAAGGGCGGGAAGCAGCAGGCGATCCGGGGCATGGACCTCGTTATCCTGGCCACGGGCGTGCGCTGCGTTGACACGCTGAGCAAGGTGATAGACAACGGCAATCGCGAGGTTTACACGATCGGGGATGCCAGGGAGCCGCGCCAGGCCCTGGAGGCCATTTGCGAGGGCGCCGAGATAGGAAGAAAGCTTTGAAAGGAGCCATCACATAAACCACTCGGGGTGCTGCGGGCCCTTGGCCCGCCCGAGGCACGCCAAGGGCGTGCAGCTACAGATTAAAAATAAAAGGAGGACAGCATGGCCGGATTCGCGACTGACGAATGGTTTGAAAAAGTGGATGAGCTGACAAAAGCCGCCGGGGAGCTTCAGGTCCCGAAGTCAATGGCCGGTGTCATCGTGAACCTCAAGGTGCCGGGCGGGAGCGGCGAGGTCGAGCTGTGCCTGAACGGGGGCATCATACAGAAAGGGCACCTCGGTACCGCCCATGTCACCATGGCCATGCCTGCGCAGTACGCCTACGCCATCCTGGTCAAAGGCGACTGGTCCGTGGGCATGAAGGGGTGGATGAAGCGCAAGATCAAGATCTCCGGAGACCTGCGAAAGCTCATGCCGCTGCAGATGTACAAGCCCAGCATCGCCCAGGAGGAGCTGCGCGGAAAGATCGATGAGATTACCGACGAGCATCCGGTTCCATGATCGATTTTATATTGATATGCCACTTTTAAGAATATGGTGTAACATGCCTGTAATAAAAGGAAATTAAAAGTATGAAGAATAGAGTAATACTTTCCTTCGTCGCGCTGCTCGCAGCCTGCGGCGGGGGGTCGGGCGATCCCTCCACGTCCAATATTTACGCGCAGCTGTTCATAAGGGCCGAGGGCAGCGGCCAGAGCAGGGTCATGGCCATCCTGAGGCTTGGGGGAGCGGAGTCGGATTCGTTCCTGGAGCTTCAGGACGGCGATCATCTCATCGCGTGGCAGGAGGGTGAGTTCGCCCCAATGCAGCGCAGGGAATGGCGCGGCATGGTCTCGTACGATGCCTACTTCACGGGCGACATGGCCAACACGGGGTTTAAAATCGAGTTCAAGCGCACCATCGACGGCGGGGCGCCGAGCTCGACCGTCTCGCTGCCATTTGAGTTTTCCGTTTTAACTCCTGCACCCGGCACCACGTTTTCCAGGTCGGGCGAGACCATCATGGTTACCTATGCCCCGTCAGGCTCCAGGGACTACGTGCTCGTGACCATCGAGGGTGAGTGCATCGAGCCATATTCAAGCGGGCTTGCCCCTGACACGGGGAGGTTCAGTATCACCGCAAACTCGATTCAGCTTTCGGATGACGCGTCGTGGGATATCTGCACCGCCACAATGGAAGTCGCACTCACGCGCGTGGGCACGGCCGACCCGGCTTACGGCGGCGGGTATTTTTACGGCCAGCAGGTCCGCACTGTTGCAATCAATTCGGGGCTGTAGGCGCGCCATGGGCGCTGGGCCAGGAGTCTGTCTGACGACAGGCTCCTAGGGCTTGGGGAGGACGAGGGCCCCGCACGGGGTCGTGAGAAGGTCGCTGAAGTTTTTCCAGGCATTGATGAATGATTCTGCGCCCGTCCTCACGCCGCCCTGCTGGCCGCCTACCGGGTCGCTCCACGCAAAAGCCTGCGTCTTGGGGTCCAGGGTGACGATGAGGCTGGGCACGTCGAGCTTTCGGGCAAGATCGGTCAGCGTGCTCTGCTCGGACACGTGCGCCTGGACCAGCACGTAGGGAACGTCGAGGTTCCACGTGGTGCAGGCCCCGATGCGCCAGTAATCGAGG
>JBDRLK010000370.1:0-2174 GCA_043813155.1 Pseudomonadota bacterium
AATCATTCACAGGGACCTGAAGCCGGAGAATGTCATGGTCACGGTGGATGAAGATGAAAGCGAAATCATCAAGATCATGGACTTCGGAATCGCAAAGGTGACGTTCGATGACATCCCCTCGACGCCCCTGACCACCGCGGGAATGGTGTTCGGCACGCCAAGCTATATTTCTCCCGAGCAGGCCTCGGGAGACCCGGTCGACGCACGAAGCGATCTGTATTCGCTGGGCTGCATGATTTTTGAAATGGCCACGGGCCGCACGCCCTACGACTCCGATACGGTCGGCGGAATTCTATTGTCACAAATGTTTCCGGCAGGAGCTGCAGAAGACCAAGAGCGCTCTTTCAAAAAAAAAAGTGACGGCGGTTTCAGGATAGTGTTTCAATCCCGCCTGATTCCGTTTGAACGGCCATGGAATTGAATGCGCGAGCGGGTTGACTGCCGCCTCCAAACATGGTCCTGTTCAAATTCAAGCATGGCCAGGAAACGGTTGACGGCTACGCTGAATTCAAGTCGGCAACAGGCGAAAGCGTGCGCGAAGAGCTCGCCCTTCCCATCTTCGAGTAATCATCCGAATATCAGCCAAGAAGCTTCCAACCGCCGGGCTTGCGTTTCAGGAACTTTCCATGGCCCTCTTTGCCAACGAAAGCCCCGTCCTCAACGACCACGGCGCCCCGTGAGAGCGTGATGTCGGGAAAGCCGCCCATCTCCATGCCCTGGAACGGCGACCAGTCGCAGTTCGTGGCAAGCTCCTTGTGATCGATGACTTTTGTTTTGTCGGGCGACACGATGGTGATGTCCGCGTCGGACCCGGCCTTGATCGTGCCCTTCTCAGGGTACAGGCCCATGAACCTGGCAGGGTTCGCGCTCGTGAGCTCCACCAGCCTGTTGATGGAAAACCTGTCCGCTTTGAACCCGAAGGTATAGGCGGCGGGAACGACCGTTTCCACGCCCGGCAGCCCGTAGGGGATTTTCGTGAAATCGCCCTCCCACATGGCCTTCTGCTTCGTGTCGAATGTGCACGTGTCGGTCGCCATGATGCTTATCTCGCCGTGGGCCAAACCTTCCCACAGGCGCCTGTTGTCCTCTTTTGTCCTGATCTGCGGGCAGGTGGCGTACAGATGGCCGTTTTCGCCCTTGAACAGCTCGTCGTCCAGGATGCAGTACTGCGGGCAGGTCTCGGCAAAAACATTGACGCCCTTCTTCCGCCCCGCCTTGACCAGGTCCGCGCTTGGGCCGCTGGACATGTGCACGATGTAGAGTGTTCCGCCCGTGACCTCGGCCCACTTGATCGCCCTCTGCACGGCCTCTTCCTCGATGAAATGCGGCCTGGAGAGCACGTGGCCGTAGGCTTTTACCTCGTCCTTCATCTTCGAATACCGCCCGATGAGAAGATCGAGGACTTTCTGGCTCTCGGCGTGGACCATGATGGTGGCGCCCAGGTCTTTTGCCCTTCCCAGGGCCTGGTACAGGGCCGCGTCATCCGACTGCCACCCTTCCTTTTCGTAGATCATGAACATCTTGAACGTGGGGATGCCCTCGCTGACGCAGGTCTTCATCTCATCGCTGACCGCCCCGGACCATTTCGTGATGATCCCATGAAGGCCGTAGTCCACGAACACGTTTCCGTCCGCCTCCTTTTTTCTTGCCTCGATGCCGGCCATGAGCCCCTTCTCGGCGTCCTGGATCGCGAAATCTATCAGGGTCGTGACGCCCCCTCTTGCGGCAGCCCTCGTTCCCGAGGCAAAGCCGTCCGCTGAAACCGTCCCGCAGAAAGGCAGCTGCAGGTGGACGTGCACGTCGATCCCGCCCGGGAAAACATACTTGCCCTTTGCGTCGATTTCTCTTTTACCGCTGCCGGCCGGCAGGTTTTTTTCCACGGCCGCGATCTTTTCGCCTTCCACGGCCACGTCGCGTTCGGCCGTCTCCTCGGCTGTGACAACGGTACCGTTCCTGATGACTATGTCGTATGCCATGTTGTTTCTCCTTTGTATCAGGCACGCCGAGGGCGTGCAGCTACACTACGGTTAATGATCAGGCACGCCGAGGGCGTGCAGCTACACTACGGTTAATGATCAGGCACGCCGAGGGCGTGCAGCTACACTACGGTTAATGCTCAGGCACGCCGAGGGCGTGCAGCTACACTACGGTTAATGATCAGGCACGCCGAGGGC
>JBDRLK010000371.1:0-2084 GCA_043813155.1 Pseudomonadota bacterium
TTGTAGTTATTTCTTATCACATAGTGCGGTCCCGTGGCCAGGGCGGGGGTCCAGCGATATCTCGCCTTCCCCCCGTGTGGCGATGATCCGGATATAGGAATCCTGGTTGCCGGATTTAGCAAGCAGCTTTCTTATCTCGGATTCGAGCTTGATGGTCGGCACGGCAAGCTCCATATGCAGCGTGTCCGCCGAGCGCCGCATGCGGTAGAGATGCTCTTTCATGGCGAAAGGAACTTCCCCGTAGCTTCTTATTACCTCGTAAACGCTGTCTCCGTAGAGAAACCCCCTGTCGAACACGGAAATCTTTGCATCCTTCACGTCTTCATAAATCGTGCCGTCAATATTTATCAGGGTGGCCAAGGTTCCTCCTAAAAAGAATAATGGGCATGGTTTAAAACCGCCCCCCTGCGGGGTGGGGGCGCCTTCAGGCGCCCGCTTGAAAAAGCAAGTTTTCCGGGAGGCTAAAGCCTCCCCTACCCCTGAGATTAATCATAGCGACTAATGCTATTCTTTATAGTGTTTTGAGGATTTTTGCAAGCCGGCGAACCTAATATCAAACTACTTCTTAAGCGCGATGAAGCCCCTCTTGGCCTTTGAAATGACATAGAGCCTCATGATTCCGCCTTTTTTTATCATTTTTACTTTTTTGTGGAAATCGGCGGGGCCGTAGCACGCTTCGCCGTTGATCTCCACGATGATGTCCCCCTTGTCTATGCCCGCATTGCCGAGGTAACCGGCTTTGTCGACCGACGTGACTATGACGCCTGCAACGTTATCGCCCTTGGCCTCCAGCCCGAGCTTCGATGCCGTGTACTTGTCGATCTCATCGACTGTCACCGGCGCCGCGGCCGGCGAGCTTTTCTTTGTTTTCTTTTCTGTTGTCTTAAGCTTTGCCTTGGGTTCCGCGCCGTAAAAATAGTCGGGCATGGGAGCCAGCTTCAATGTCAGCTCCTTTTCCTTCCCCTCCCGCCATATTTTCATGGTGACTTTCTTGTTCGCGCCCGCCGTGGAGGCGTACCAGGAAAGCTTGTCGGGAGTCGTTATTTTTTCTCCGTCGAGCTCGAGGATCACGTCTCCCGGCTTGAGGCCCGTGGTCCAGGCGGGCGATCCCTCGTGCACGTCCGAGATGAGGGCGCCTTCCTTGCTCGTGAGCCCGAATGAATCCGCCAGCAGGTCGCTTAGCGTCTGCACCGTCACGCCCAGCCAGGAGCGCGGGACCATTCCCTTGTCGAGCAGGTGGGGCAGAATTGTTTTGGCCATGTTGATGGGAATGGCGAACCCGATTCCCTGGCCCGAGGCGGTGATCGCCGTGGCAATGCCCACCACGTTGCCGGAAAGGTCGACGAGGGGGCCTCCCGAGTTGCCCGGGTTGATGGGCGCGTCGGTCTGGATCATGTCCTGGTAGCGCAGCTGGGGAGGGCCGATCTCGTGCCTGCCGATGGCGCTGACGATGCCCACGGTGACACTGGCCTCGAGCCCGAAAGGATTGCCGATGGCGATGACCCAGTCCCCGATTTTTGATTTGTCCGAGTCGCCCAGCGTGGCCGGCTGCAGCTTGTAGGGAACGTTGATTTTAACCAGGGCCAGCTCGGTTGCCTCGTCCGAGCCCACGACCTCGCCTTCGAACTTGTCGCCGTTTTCAAGAACCACCTTGATCGACTTCACGTTCTGGACCACGTGGTGGTTCGTCAATATGTAGCCGTCTTCATTGATGATGATGCCGCTGCCCACGCCCTTCTGCGTGAAGGGCTGTGGGCTGCCCACTGCCTCCTGCTTGAAATAATCCTTGAAGAACTTGAACATGGGGTCCAGGGTGGACATGTCCACTTCCGTTGTAACGTAGAAGCTCACGACCGCGGGCGTCAGCTTATCGACAATGCCGGAAAAGCCGGGCAGGTCGACGAGGGGCTTGGCAGCGGCGTCCGGCTCTTTCCATAATTTCGAATCGTCCTGGGCCGCTGCATGGCCCGCCGACAGCATGAAAACGCAAAGTACAATAAAACCATGATGAAGCCTGCTCGATTTTCGCATGAAGACCTCCTTCTTCATATTGAACACATCAAGTTTTAATTCTATGTCAGATT
>JBDRLK010000372.1:0-14924 GCA_043813155.1 Pseudomonadota bacterium
GTACATGAAGGCAGGCGCGCAGATAAAGGAAACGGCGAAAGAGATCTTCGACGAAGCGGAAATGATCATAAAGATAAAGGAGCCCGTAGACCCTGAATTCGAAATGGCCAGAAAAGGGCAGCTGTGGTTCACCTACCTGCACCTGGCCGGCGACAGGGCCCTCACGGAAAAGACGCTCAAGACCGGGATGGTCGGCATCGCCTACGAGACCATTGAGACCGATGACCACAGGCTTCCGCTGCTCGTCCCCATGAGCGAGGTTGCCGGGCGGCTGTCCATCCAGGAAGGGGCCAAGTACCTTGAAAAAACGTACGGCGGAAGGGGCATCCTCCTGGGCGGCGTGTCGGGCGTTCCGCCCGCCAAGGTCGTTGTCCTGGGCGCGGGAATCGTGGGACTCAACGCCATGCAGATGGCCGTTGGCATGGGCGCCGACGTCACCATGGTGACGCGCAGCACGGACAAGCTTCGCACCATCGACCTGGCCTACCACGGGAGGGTCAAGACCCTGAAATTCAATGCCTGGAACGTTGCCGAGGCCATCAAGGACGCGGACATGGTCGTCACGGGCGTTCTGATGGCGGGCGACAAGGCCCCGTGGGTCATCTCGCGCGCCGCGCTCAAGACCATGAAGAAAGGCTCGATCATCGTCGACGTTTCCATCGACCAGGGCGGCTGCTGCGAAACCTCGAAGCCCACGACGCACAGTGATCCCATCTATGAGGTTGAGGGCATCCTTCACTACTGCGTGGCCAACATGCCCGGGTGCGTGCCCCTGACATCCACCTACGCGATCACGAACGAGACCGTTCCCTACGCGCTCAAACTGGCCAACCTTGGGTACAAGAAGGCGTGCCTGGAAGACAGGACCCTGCTGCGCGGGCTGAACACGTTGAAGGGTAAGCTCACGTACAAGCCGGTTGCGGACGTGTTCGATATGCCCTACACGCCGCCCGAGCAGGCTTTGGAAGAGGACCAGCCCATGTAGTGCGGCCCGTCAGGGCCGCCGAAGCGGGGCTAAAGCCCCGCACTACACACGTTTTTCATGTCGATTTCAAAATCAAATCCGGCCGGCGGCTAGATCAGGCGGCGCATGATTCCGCCGTCAATGACCACGGCCGAGCCCGTAATATAGTTGGCCGCCGGTGAGGCGAGAAACGCCACGAGGTTGCCGATTTCCGGCGGGTCTCCCATCCTGCCGAGCGGTATCTCTTCCGCCCAGCCCTTCAGGATCTCTTCCTGGGACCTTCCTTCCCTGTCCGAGCGCGCCCTTATGATCTGCTTTACCCTGTCCGTGTAAAACAGGCCGGGGCAGACCGACACGACACCTATATTGTTCCTGGCCACCTCCCTTGCCAGCGCCCTTGTCCACGCCAGGACCGAGGGCCTGATGCCGTGCGACAGCATGAGCCCTGGAATGGCTTCCAGGGCCGCGTAGGAGGCCATGTTGACGATCCTGCCCCACCCTTTCTCCTTCATCTCCGGCAGGACGAGCTGCGTCAGGTGAACGAAGCTGAGGAAATTCAGTTCGAACGCGTCGCGCCACGCGCCCAGGGAAAAGGACTCGAAGGGGCCCACGGGAGGCCCGCCCGAATTGTTCACGAGGATATCCACACCGCCCAGGGTTTTCAGCGCTTCATCGACAAGCTTTTTACGGTCATGCTCTTTCGTCATATCGACGGCCAGCCATCTCGCGCCCATGCTCTCCGCAGCCGCTTTCAAGTCTTTCTCCCCGCGGGCACAGATCAGGACTTTTGCCTTTTCACGGGCCAGCGCCTCGGCGATGGCCCTGCCGAGGCCCTTGCTGGCCGCACAAACCACGGCACACTTTCCTTCAATCCCCAGATCCATGGTTATCCTCCTTATTCTTTCTGATTCTTTTTCATCCCCCCTTCTTTACAACATTAATGCATTTAGGTTAATAAAAAGCATAAAAAAATTCCAATCAGCTGAAGGCTGATTGCTGATTGCTGAATGCTGATAGCTGCGGCTCTGCCGCACAGGAGCAATAATGGATTTCAGGTTTTCCGAAGAACAGGACTTTTTCCGCAGCCAGGTCAGGGACGCCGTCAACAAGCTCATCCGTCCGAAAATCAGGCAGATCGATGAAAAGGACGAGTTTCCGGCGGACCTGTGGAAGGAGCTGGCCGGCCTCGGTTATTTCGGGCTCCGCCACGAGGAAAAATACGGGGGCATGGAAGCGGACACCGTGACCTCCATGATCTTTTTCGAGGAGCTCGCGCGCGGGTCATGCGGCTTTTTCATGTCCGTCACGGTGCAGATGCTCATGGGCACGTATTTCATCGGAAGGTTCGGCTCCAACGCCGTCAAGGAGCGCGTGCTGATGCCCGCCATCGAAGGTGAGAAAATCGCCTGCATCTGCTTTACCGAGGACCAGTCCGGAAGCGACCTTGCGGGAACAAAGACCACGGCAAAGCGCGAGGGCGACGGCTGGGTCTTGAGCGGCAAGAAGATGTGGATCACCAACGGTCCGCTTGCCCACTTCGCGACCGTGCTCGCCACAACGGACCCGTCGGCCGGACTGAAAGGCCTCAGCTTCTTCCTCGTGGAGGAAGGAGACGAGGGGTTTTCAAAGGGCCAGACGCTCCACAAGCTCGGCACGCGCGGGGCCCCGACCGGAGAGCTGCTCTTTGACAACGTGAAGCTGCCGCTCGACCGCCACCTGGGCGAGGAGACGGGCATGGGCCTTCAGTATTCCACGGACATCCTCAACCAGGTGAGGGTCATGACCGGCCTGTCCGCCTGCAGCATTGCCGCCGAGGCCATGAAGGAGGCAAGGGATTTTGCAAACAGCCGGGTGGCCTTCGGCAAACCCATCGGCAAATACCAGCTCATCCGCAGCAAGTTCGGGCAGTTCTGGGCCAAGTACGAGATCGCCCGCAGCTATCTTTACAAGGTGGCGTGGATGATCGACGAGGGAATACAGTGCCAGCGCGAGGCCATGGCGGCAAAATGGTTTGCCACGGAAATGTGCCTCGAGGCCGTGGACGAGGCCACGAGAATCTGGGCGGGCAACGGCTTCTGCATGGAATACGACGCGCAGATGCATTTCAGGGACGCCAGGTTCCTCCTGAGCGGCGGCGGCACGCACGAAGTGCTGCTCAATTTCCTCGGTTCGAACTACCTGAGGATGAAATAACGTTTGGTGCTGCGCGCCCCCGGCGCGCCATGACAACACGAACTGTAGCTGCACGCCCTCGGCGTGCCATGACAACACGAACTGTAGCTGCACGCCCTCGGCGTGCCTTTTAAGGAAGAACTATGAACATACTTGTTGCGGTCAAGCCTGTGCCTGATCACGACGCGCTTGTCAGCGCCGCGGAAGGGGGCGGCGTCGAGATCGAAGACAGGTGGATCATCAATTTCTTCGATGAGATCGCCGTGGAACAGGCGGTGAGGCTCAAGCAGTCCGCCTCCGCCCATGTCACGGCAATTTCAGTTGCAAGCGGCAGGGGCGCGTCCAGGTGCACCGGCGTGCTGCGAAAAGCGCTCGCCATGGGCGCGGACAGGATCGTCATGGTGCAGGATGCCGCGCTCGCAGAAGCGGACGGCCTTGGCATCGCCCGCGTGATCGCGGCATTCGCGAAGAAAGAGGGCATGCGCTTGATCCTGCTCGGAAAGTCGGCTCTCGACGACGAGCAGGGGCTCGTGGGCCCGGCCCTGTCCCAGATCGCGTCCATGCCCTACGTGACCGGCGTCATCGGGCTCGAATTGAAGGAAAACGAGTCGCTTCGCCTCTCACGGCTTGTCGAGGGAGGCGACGAGCTCGTCGAGGTGGGCCTGCCGGCCGCTGTCGGCGTTGCCAAGGGGCTGTGCGAACCCGGCGTGCCCAAGGTCATGAAAGTCATGAAAGCCTCGAAAGCAAAGCCCGAAACGCTCGACCTGGCCGGGCTCGGGCTGGAGGCGCAAGACGTGGCGCCCCTGACAAAGATCATCTCCTACACCGCGTCTCCGGCCCGGCCGCCCGCCACGATCATCAAGTGGGAGGGAAAGGAAACAGCCTCGAAGCTCGCGCAAATCATACGCGAGATGGCGGGAGGCGGGTGATGGGAAAGAGAGCGTGCATTTTTATCGAGCATCGGGGCGGCGAGGTTAAAAACGTCGTGTTCGAGATCGCCGGAAGGCTTGGCGCGCTAGGCTGTGATATCTGCGGGCTCGTGCTCGCGGCGGACGAGGGCAGCGGAACGCTGGTCGCGCAGAAAGCCGCGGGCGTCATGGCCGAGGTTTTTGTCCTGGTCGACGAGGCCTTCGCGTCCTATGATTCGCTCGTCTGGGGAAGTCGGGCCGCGGATTTCATCGGCCGCCTGGCCGGGGAAGGCGGGGAAATCAGCATCGTTGCGGCCGGGTCAACGCCCCTGGGCAAGGATCTTCTGGCAGGCGCAAGCGCCCGTCTCGGACGCGGATTCGGCTCGGACTGCCTGGGCCTGGACATGGCGGACGACGGGAGCGTCACAATCCTTCGCCCCTTTTACGGCGGGAAAGTGCGCGGCCGGGTCCTGATGCAGGGCCCCGGCCCCCATTTTGTCACGGTCAGGCCCAACACGTTCAGGCCGGCGCAGCCGGGCGATCAGAGCGCGGCGATCTCGGTCAGGAAGCTGGAGCCGGCGCCGGATGCGCCGAAGACCGCTGTCATTGAATCGCGCGCAGCCCCGGCGGCAAAGGTTGACATCGCGGAAGCAGACATCGTAGTCTGCGGCGGCAGGGGCATCAAAGAAAAGGACAACTTCCATATCGTGGAAAAGCTTGCAGACGCCGCCGGCGGCGTAGCCGGGGCTTCCAGGGCTGTTGTGGACGCGGGCTGGAGAGATCTGAGCGAGCAGGTGGGGAAAAGCGGAAAAACGATTTCCGCGAGCCTGTACATCGGCGTTGGCGTGTCCGGCGCCATTCACCACAGGATGGGAATGGACGCGTGCAGGCACATCGTGGTGATCAACAGCGACGAGGGGGCCGAGTTCTTCAAGTACGCGGACATCGGCGTTGTGGGCGATCTGAACGAGGTGGTTCCGGCATTGATCGAGGAGCTGCGCCGCATGTAGTGCGGGGCTCCAGCCCCGCCGAAGCGGCCCTAAAGGGCCGCACTACAGGCCAGTGGCAACTATGCATGACGACGACAAAATAGACCTCATTGTCGTGGGCGGAGGGCTTGCAGGCCTTTTGGGCGCCATCGAGGCGGCGCAGAAGGAGCTGAGCGTTCTCCTGATCGAAAGGGGCGAGCACTGCGGCAGCAAGAATCTCAGCGGCGGCCGGCTCTACCTGAACCCCCTGAAAAAGGTCCTCTCGCCCGAGGCTTTCTCTATCCTGCTCGAAGCGCCCTTCGAGCGCCCCGTTACAAAGGAAATCCTCATGCTGTCCACGCAGCACGGGTCCATGAAGTTCGAGCTCGACGCGGAGCGGTTCTCCGGTGAGACGCCCCACAGCGTCACGGTGCAGCGGGCCGTGTTCGACAAGTGGCTCGCCGCCAAAGCCGAGGAGCTTGGCGTCATGATCGTGCCCGAAAGCAGGGTCGATGAGATCATCCTGAACGAGGACGGCACGGCCGGAGGGGCCAAGGTAGGCGACGAGCTGCTCGAGTCGGATTATGTTCTCATTGCCGAGGGCGCCCTGGGCAGGCTGGCCGGGCGGATGGGCCTGGCGCCTGCACGCGACGCTGAAAGCGGCGCGGACGAGGCCTTCCTCGGCGTGAAGGAGACCATCAAGCTCGATTCAGGAAAAATCGAGGACAGGTTCAACCTGGCGCGCGGCGAGGGCGCAGCTGCAATGATGGCCGGCACGCTGACCAGGGGAATGGTCGGGGGTGGCTTTCTGTACACGAACAGGGAAAGCCTGTCGCTGGGCATTGTGCTGCACCTGGGGGGCGTGGCCCGGAAACATGAGAAGGGATTTGAGCCCTGGCAGATCCTGGACGAGCTCAAGCGCAGAAAGGAAATCGCGGTCCTCGTGGAAGGCGGAAAAACAGCGGAATACGGGGCTCACCTGATCCCGGAGCTTCACACGCTCGAAGGCCGAAGGTGGGGCGAGAAAAACATCATGGTCGCGGGCGACGCGGCCGGCTTTGTCCTGAACCAGCTCATAACGGTGAGGGGCATGGACCTTGCCATCGCCTCCGGAAGCCTGGCAGGCCAAAGCGCGGCAGAGGCGAAAAAGAGCGGAGACAGGAGCGCGGCGGCCGGCATTTACGAAAAGAAGCTGGAGGGCAGCTTCGTGATGAGGGACCTCAGGCAGGCCGTGAACATGCACAGGTTCTCCGGCAACAAAGATATTTTTACCCGTTACCCGGAAATAATGTTCGACGTGCTCGAAGAGGTTTACACCACGGGAGAAGAGGGAAAGAGCAGGTTCATGGGCGGCGCGCTGAAAAGAATACGCAAGGAGGCCCTTTCCTGGGAGGGCATCAAGACTTATATGAAGTTGAGGAAACTGTAGCCCGTTTGATGGGTAGGGGAGGCTTTAGCCTCCCATATACGTACCTTAGGGTAGGGGAGGCTTTAGCCTCCCGAAGGATGGGAGCCTGAAGGCTCCCCTACCCCGGATTTAAAAATATGAAAATCGAAGACAAAATCGCCCTTAACTTCTTTCGCAGTGCGGACGAGCCCCACATCAGGCCTGACGCGGAGAACTGCCGCAAGTGCGAGGTAAAACCCTGCATCTACGTGTGCCCCGCCAATCTTTACAAGTATGAAAAGGAAGCGAACGAAGTGAAGGTCGAGGTGTCGGGCTGCCTGGAATGCGGCTCCTGCCAGCTCGTGTGCCCCCACGAGCTGGACTGGACCTACCCGGAAGGACGTTTCGGCGTCCAGTACCGCTGCGGCTGATCCCGTTCTATCGACGTTGCAGCTGCACGCCCCAGGCGTGCCCTTAAAGATTCTCTACGTTCTTGAGAATTTCCGGGACGAAATGGCTCCTGACCCTGATGAGGTCGCTTGTCTTGCCATTGCGCCTCTGCGTGATCAGCGTCCCGTCCGGGATTACAAGATCGCCCTTTACCAGGTCGCCGACGAACGCATTTTCGTCGTAAACCGTCACGTCGCCCGACGGGGCGCCATTCTCGTCTCCTGCCTGGGTGAAGGCCGGCACGGCCGTGAGGCAGATGGCCAGGGCCGCGGTAAAAGCAATGATTTTTTTCATGGTTAACCTCCTATCCTGTGTTTGATATTAACTGGACACTGGAAACCGCAGAAAAGTTCCGGGGCCTGTTGAATTAAAGCAATATTCGGCTACACTGTATCGTGAGCAGGTCATGAGAGAGCACTCCTTGCATAAAGCCTCAATCATCTGGGCCTTCAGCTTCCTTCTGAGCGGCTGCGGGGACTCGTCGACAACGGGCGATGGGGGAAGCGACGATGCGGCCGAAGATTCGCATGAAACAACGAGCGACCTGTCCGAGACCGGCGAAACCATCGAAGAGCCGGCGGAAGAAGACCCGGCCCTCGAAGACCCCGCGGCTGACAGCGAGGATTTGATCGCCGATGATCCTCCTGCCGGCGAAGAGGACATCATCGCGGACATGGATGACGGGGAGGACGCGCCCTGGGAATACGTCAGGGGGAGCCTTGCCTCGTGCCTCCTCAACCCCGGCTGCAACAGGGTCGGCATCAATTCCCACATGGGCGCCTGGACGGCAGCCATTCCCGGCAACAGCATGGCGGCCTACATCAGGGCCTGGGAATTCGGGGCTGACTCCATCGAGGCCGACCTGAGGGTCTCGGCCGACGGGGTCCCCTTCATGATCCACAACGACGAGATCACGCTTTACGAGTCGATCTTGTGCGCGGGCAAGGTTGTTTCCGAATCGACTGCCGAGGAGATCGACGGCTGCCTCCTCGTGCCGTCGTTCACGGAAACCATCCCGTCCTTTGACGAGTTCGTGACCTGGGCAAGGGGAAAGATCATCATCCACCTCGATA
The DNA here is from genome assembly GCA_043813155.1 of Pseudomonadota bacterium. Taxonomy (GTDB): domain Bacteria; phylum Myxococcota_A; class Polyangia; order DRWM01; family DRWM01; genus JBDRLK01. The sequence goes on from JBDRLK010000372.1 coordinate 7,923, forward strand.
TCAAGGAATCAGAACACCTCGCGATCATGGTGGGTGAGATCCTGGCCCATGACGCCGCGGATTTCGTGTTCATCGCCGTGTCCGGGGGCGAGGCCGGGACCGTCGTTCCCGAAATCGAGAATGAGAGCAGCGTCTATTTCACGCTTCGAGTGGGCAGCGTGGCGGGCATCGACGAGGCGCTCACAACGCTCAGGAGGCCCAACATCTTCATGCTCGAGGGCGACAGGAACTGGGACTCCCCGCCCGTGGATGATGCGGCCATGATGGTCCAGGTCGCAAGGGTCCACGACGAGGGGCTGCGCATGATGGCCTCCAGCAGCCAGTACCTCCCGTCCGTTGCCGAGCACCGCGAGATCTTCGACATGGGGTTCGACATCATCCTTTCCTATGGATGCGAAAACGGCGTCGAGGCCGCGAGGCTGGAGAACGAGGAGCGCGGCTACCCGCCCTGATAACCCGGCTTTCTCATGCGACAACCTCCCGTTCCGTTTTAAGCCTTGGGAATTTACTTTTACCCGATAGATGTTATATATAGTGGCGGAGGAGTGGCCGAGATGGCTTAAGGCGGCGGTCTTGAAAATCGCTTTCGCCGTGAGGCGAACGGGGGTTCGAATCCCTCCTCCTCCGCAGCTTTTACCGTGATGTGTAGCTGCGCGCCCTCGGCGCGCCCAGGCGGGCCAAGGGCCCGCAGCTGCATTCCTGGTTTTTCGGGGAGTAGCTCAGCCTGGTTAGAGTGCGAGTTTTGGGAACTCGATGTCGCAGGTTCGAATCCTGTCTCCCCGACTGTTCTGCGGATACCATTACTCCGCGGCAATGAAATGCCGCAGGATCATTCCTTCTGCAACGCCCCGGGTGTCTCGAATCACACTTGGAATAGCCCTTGTTTGTGATATACTATTAAAAAAACGGGAGGCTTGTCATGCAATATAAAATTGTCGCAATAGCTGCTTTGATGGTCGCAGCTCTTGCCTGTCAGGCGCCGAACAAATTCGATCCAACCGATGATGCGGAAACGGACGGGCAGGTCGACGGCGTCGACTCGACAGAGGGAGTTGAGGAAGACGGCGAGGATGCTCCACCGGATGACGGCACGGATATTCCGGCTGACGAGCCCGCGGATGTTCCGCCCGACGTGCCTGCCGATGTCCCAACCGACGAGCCCGCGGACATTACGCCCGACGAGCCCGCGGATGTCCCGCCGGATGAGCCGCCGGACATTCCGCCCGACGATGGGCCATCCGATCCTCCTTCCGATGAATTTGAAATCTTTGATATTATTGAAATCGATCGTGAGTTCATTGACCTGCCTGTCGAGGATGCGTTTACGGAAGCGTGCGTTTCCAGCTGCGGGAACGGCGTCCGGGAATGCGGCGAGGAGTGCGATGACGGGCTCGGAAACAGCGACGAGATGACCTGCGCGTGCCGCACGGACTGCACGAACCCCGGGTGCGGCGATTCGGTGGTGGACTACTGCCTCGGCGAGCAGTGCGACGACGGCGGCACATCGCCCGGCGACGGCTGCGACGGTTCCTGCCTGATCGAGGTTTCCGCCGAGTGCGGCGACGGGCACGTGGACATCGACCTTGGCGAGGAGTGCGACGACGGCAACACGGCCGACGGCGACGGGTGCAGCGCGACCTGCCAGTTCGAGGAGCTGGGCGCCACGTGCGGCGACACGGTCCTCGACGGCGACGAAGCCTGCGACAACGGCACGGTCCTGAACGCCGACGTCTGCAACGTGCACGGCTACCCGGTGTGCAGCTGCTCGCCTCCCTGCAGCTGCAACCCGACCTGCAACCTGACCGCCACCACGACCCGCTACGCGGGCCGGCCGGGCGCCAACGGCCAGGTGGACGGCGACAGGCTGACCACGGCCGAGCTCGGGGCCTGGGGCCCCATGGCCGTGAGCAACACGCACCTTTATTTCGCGGACAGCAACCACTACGTTGTCCGCACGATCGATCTTGCGACCGGCATGGTCGACACGATCGCCGGCGACGCGGCGAGCGGCTCGGCCGGGTACGTGAACCACACCAACGGCCTCAACGCCCGCTTCCGCTGGATCGAGCACCTTGCCACGGACGGGACCACCCTGTGGGTGGCCGACGGCGGCAACCACGTCATCAGGGCGGTCGATCTCACGTCGATGACGAACGCGGTCTCCACGGCCGCGGGCCAGCAGTACTCGAGCGGCCCGGGCCGCTACAGCGACAACGCAAACCCCATGCTGGCCGAGTTCCATGACCTGCGCGGCCTGACCTACTACAGGAACGTGCTCTACTCGGTCGACGGGACCGCGGCCACGCTGCGAAGCTTCGACCTGGCCACGGGCGAGGTGGCCACGATCGCAGGCAGCCCTTACACCACGGGCATTATCGACGATTACGGCGCAGCGGCCCGGTTCGTCAGCCCGCGCTACATGGCATCGGACAACTCGGGCATGCTCTACATCGCGGACACGAACGGCTACCACATCCGCTTCTACAACACCGTCACCACCTACGTCGGCACTTTCGCGGGCTCGGGTGTGCAGGACTATGTCGACGGCGTGGGCACGGCGGCCTCCATCCACCGGCCGCGCGGCATGACCTCGGATGGCACGAGCATTTACTGGACCGAGTTCAACTCCAACACGGTCCGCCAGGGCGTCCTGGCCACGGGCAGCGTCACCACTCTGGTCGGGCTGCCGTCGCCCGGCCCTGACTGCGCTGTGTCCGGGGGGTATAGCGAGGGTGTCGGGCATGGGGCGCAGTTCAGATGCCCCATGAGCGTGGTCTATCACTTCCCGTCGGGCTCTCTTTTCGTGTACGACGGCAGCAACAACCTCATCCGCCAGGTGCAATAGGCAGGTTGCCGGCGGCCATGGAACGATTGCTGCCTTTGCTCTGTTTCGTGGTTTCAGGCTGTTTCCTGAGCCTGGAGAAGGGAACCATGCCTTCGCCTGACACTGACGGCGGCCGGGAAGCACTCGACGAGATGATGGATTCCGACCAGTCCGAACCCCTGGAAATTCCCGGCGATCCCGACGCGGAAAATATTGCCGACGCTCTCGACGGCGCGGACGCGATCATGGACAGTCCCGCTGAAGACCATGCGGAAGAGCCCGCCTTGCCGCCGTTCGCGTGCAGGCGCGCCGTGATGATCGACAACAGCCTGAATCCATCAACTCTGACCGACTTCCAGGTCCTTGTCGATGTCCCTTACCGCGACTCCATGAAATTGGACTTTGCGGACCTGCGCTTCGGCCCAAGCGATCTCTCGGACACGTTCAGCTACTGGATCGAGGAAGCGAACGAAGGCGAAATCGCTTTGGTATGGGTAAAGGTCCCGCTCATAGAGGCTTCGTCGATCACCACAATGTACCTTCATTACGCCGACCCTGACGCTGCTTACGAGGGCGACCCCGAAGCCGTGTTCATCTTCCATGATGATTTCGAGTCCGCGACGCTGGAGAAGTGGACCGTGCTCACCGATCCATCGGCCTGGGGGGTGTCCGAGTCCCAGTCCCGCTCCGGCTCGTATTCCCTGTCCATCGGGGGCATTGAGCCGTCGCATAATTTTATTGTCGTCGATTGGCTCGATATGGAAGACCTCGCGGTCGATGCATGGTGGAGATACAATGATGCCGACCCCGACCTCGCACTGATGGTGCGGTGCAGCACCTCCCTGCCCATGGACGCGTACCTCATGAACCTCGAGGGAGAGAGCGGATACTGCCTCGCAAGGCGGGTCGCCAGCGGGTGGGACAGGCTCGAGTCCAACGTTGGAGCGCCCGAGACCAACAGGTGGATCAAGGTCACGGCGGAGATACACGGAACATCAATGAGGGGCCTTCTCAACGACGAAAAGGTGCTGCCCGAATCGGCCGGGTGGTCCGACGTTGGAACGATGTTCGCCTCCGGCGCCATCGGGCTCGATGCCTGGAGGGTGCCGGGCATGTGGTGGATCGACGATGTGCGGGTCAGGAAAACCGCGAATCCCATGCCGGGCTTGTCCATGGGCGCCGAGGAATGCGTGGAGTGAGCGCATGGGACGCCGATGACATTGACAAAGGAGATCAAATCGCCGATATTAAAGGCAATTACGTCTGATGCGCCTGTAGCTCAACAGGACAGAGCAACGGCCTTCTAAGCCGTACCAGGGGTGAGCCTCAAACCCGCTTAAACACTGGGTTCTTCAACGATTCAAACCGTTTACGCTCCAGTGACCTTTGCTCCCATTTGTCTTGATTTGACCCACCTTGGCCCTCTTGTGGAGAGAAAATGGAGAGATGTTTTCTAACTGTTATGATGTGAAGTATTGAACTGGACAAGCAAAAACATCTTCTATTCACTTTGATGAGGAATCGGCAAAGCAACTCTTGAAATGTAATGGGCGAAGCGAGAGTTTAGATGTTCCGTGTAGGGTGATTTCAATCGAAAGCGTCGTTTTGTTTCTTCATTTTCTATTCTCTTATATAACTCCTCAGTGGAGAGTGTAAAGTACCGCTTGAAATCAATACCTAGCTCGGGAATGCCCTCGGCTGATCCATCCTGAGGCGGTTCTACTTTTTGGAGAAAATGATACCTCTCATCTTTATTCTCACGCATATGTTTCCAGAGTCCGGCGTTAATGCCTTCTCTACCACGAAGTGTTTCTGCAGTAATAACTTCACAAAAGAGAATCTGCGGTATCTTCTTCGAGACAAATGCCGCTTCTGAACGACCTCTAAAGTCCCAATAAAGATCACATTCTTGCGATAAGACAATGGCATATGGATGAGTGATATAATTAACGATAGGGTCATGAAGCGAAGCAGGATCGAGCTGGGCCAATATTACATTAGATAGGACCTCTCCTTGATGGAGGTTCCCCGAGGTGACCGGCTCGTAGAAGATGAACTCTTGGGGCGCCAATGATTACTCTTCTTCAGCATGAAAGTCTGGCCGCACTCGAGTTTGGCCAAGACGGGCACTCATCTTAGTAGGAGGAGGCAGCTCAGGAGCCGTTGATAGCGGGTATGCATAGAACTCGGCCATATTACGAAGAGTGTCATAAAGCTCAGGCAATCCCCTGTCAGGAATCATGCTTGTCAGCACAAAGCACGTGACTCGGGTTTTTAATGCATTATGATCCACGAGAGCAGGATTTGTCTCCTGAAAACTGAATGCTATTTCTTGAGGCAGCGTGATACCTGGGAGACGATGGTCAAAGATTTTCAGCTTTGCCTCAAAACCTCCCGTTTGCTCATTCTGGAACGGATTGGGGTTCCATAGCCTCATGAAGTCGGTCTTGGATGCACCATCGGAAGAGGCATCGAGCTTGGGTATTGAAACCTTCGAGTACTTTGACGACATCGTTTGTCTCCGTTCTTTCATCAGTGAAGAAATCACTGTCAATTAAATAAACAGGTTCATCCTTGTCTGTTTTGGCCAGACCATGGAGGATTCGGACGTGGCTGTTTTCATCACTAAACTGGATGACGACTTCCTTGGCTACGTGTTGAACTTCATTAGCCACCTCACGCGATGAGAGCTCTCCAGCAATTGAAGGTTTTAAAAGATCTGACCATGCAACGCTGTCCAATCCCAGTTTTGACGGCACAATTACATCACGGTACCGTAGACCAATGCGGGTGCAGAATGATGGAGAATATTGATCTAAAAGCGCTGCGAGTGGGGGCTCCAAGTGAGCTTTAAAGTCTTCCCATTTCTTGTAATCCTTACATGTTAGAGCCATGAAATCCCGTGTAAGCGATATCTGCCACAGTTTATCCTCACTACTAAATTGATATGTGACAGGGGCTATTGGAGGCGGCAAACCAGGTTTCGATGAATCGGTGCTTTCCAATGAATCCACCTGTCTCGGTCCCAGCGGAATAGTCAAATTCAATCCACGGGATTCATTAAATAGCGGGTACTGTCCACGGATTATATCCTGGAACTTTGCAGGAACTTCGGAATCAATGCGCAGGATGGATGGGAACCTCACTTGGAATATCACAAAATCCAAGGGATTTTTATTGTAAATCACTCGTTCACATTCAGGGAATGGCATTTACCTCACCTACTGAAGTATTAACGTACGAAGCTTAAAAATATTCCTAGAAATTGGATCGACCTCACCCATCCTTTCAATCCCTTGAGAGATAAAACCCAGCAAAGATGAAATAAATATAAGCTAGGATCAGACAAATGTCAACGGCTACTTGCCTCTTGCTGCGGTTCAGACAGTTGGGGGGAAAGGGCCATAGGCAGGACGCTCGTCACTGGTCTTCGAGAGGCGGATGAGCCGGGGGGAGTCACGGCTGGCGAGGCTTGCGTGTCCCAATGCGGGGGCGGGATGGCGCGCGCTTGTTATGGTAAGGGCCTCGGCGCGCCCCCGCCATTGCTACGCCGTGACCACCTTAACCGAGAGTGGGAGGGAGGGAATGATACGAGTCAGCTTGATTAAAACAGAGAGAAAGCTTATAAGAAAAAAAAAGTCCAGCGTCGCTTCGCTCCGAGGTGCCCGGACCGTTCGCATCAGGTGTCCGGCATGGATTGGAATGAGTATCGGATTCATCGGAATACGCATTAATCCGGGACAGTTAACATGACTGATCTTACCGCGTCCAGCATCACATCAGATCCCAAACCGGTCCACAGGTTCTTGGCATTCGAAGGCGACGGCCCTCCCATGGACATCGTTCGAAAGCTTGCTGTGCAGCTTGCAAACTACTACGCAAAGAAGGAGCTTTCGCGCAAACAGTGGAAAAAGCAGGATCGCCAGCGATGCAAGTGGAGGCCAAAGGACAAGCAGACGGCGTCGAGTCCGATACCGAAGCTTATCATCACCGAAGAAATATCTATCCCCTTCCATCCCGACGATTTCGTTCGCGATCTTGCAAGCTCCGCTCATTTTGATCAGTCGGGTAGAAATGCGGTGCGCGCAGCCTTTAGGCGGAGAGTTTCCGACAGGCGCTCTTTCGATTGCGCCGCGGGTTCCTAATTCCACCATAGCTCACGTTTCCGCAAGCCCCCC
>JBDRLK010000373.1:0-2998 GCA_043813155.1 Pseudomonadota bacterium
GTCGCCGGAAAGCCGGTAGATGAGCGGCTGATCAGACGCGGGTCGGGCCGCTTCCTCGAAGTCCGGCTCCCTGTCCGGGAACTCCACTTCTTCCTTTGGCGCGTTCTCGCCGCCGAAACCGCCGTCCTTGCGGCAGAAGAGCGTGAAGATGTTGGTAAAAACCTTCCTGCCGTTGGAATGGACCGTGTCGGCCTCGGCAATGACGAGAGCGCCCTTGTCCGCTCCCTTGTCATAGATATGCGTGATCCTGCCCTCGGTGGTCATTGTTCCCGCAACAGGGATCGGGCCGTGAAAGATGATATCCTGCTCGCCGTGAAGAATGCCGGCCAGGTTGGCTTCCGACTTGATGGCCACGTTGGCGAGAAAATCAAAGATGGTCGCCACGGCGTAGCTGGGAATCACTTTCAGCCTTTCCTCGTAGCAGTACTCCAGCTCGTCGAACCCGGCGCCCACGCCCAGCGCGTAGAGGACGACGTCCTTCCAGTCGTATTTCTTAGTGGTCGGCTCGATTGTCTCTCCGATTGTTTTCAGGTTAAGCGCCATAACTCCTCCCTGTAGGTTCCCGGGGTGGTTTTCGGGGCCGCGCATTCGCGGATAATGCGTTTCGGGATTTGCCCCTTGATCCCCCTTACGTGCCGAATCATTTGAGCATTTTTCAAACGATAAATCAACAAAAAAAATGAACGATGGTTCAAAAAACGATTGCGGAGGTCAACATCTTGATGAAACAGGCCCGTTCGGATATGATTTAAGTACAACAGGGGAGTGCGATTGGAAGCAGTTGCTTTATGGGCGACTGAAGTCGCCCCTACCCCCGTCGGGCAGGGGAGGCTTCAGCCTCCCCGGTCCGCCGACAGGTTTCAATCGCACCCCAACAGGGGTGAAGTCATGCAGCATCACAAGTCTTCGAAAAACAAGGGGGCGGGCATTATCCTCAGCCTCTTCATTGCCGCCGGAGCCTTCATGCAATGCTCCGAAGAAAGCCTGCCCGAGCTCCCGGACCCCACCACGCAGCTTGCCGTGTGGGCCGAGTACATGTCCTACGACCAGGTGGAGGACATGGGGGATTTTCTGGAAGAGAACAATCTCACGCTCAACCTGGCCTTCACCAGGGGCGTGCACGACTGGGACGCGTTCGCGGGCTGCGTCCGCGCCATGCGCAAGCGAGGCGTACCGGTCATCATCTGGCCCGAGCTCACGAACGAGGACGGCAAGTGGCCCAATGCCCGCAACTGGCGGATCTTCAACCCATTTTTCCGCGACATCATGGACTGGATCGAGGAGGACGGCCTGCCCATCGAGTGGCTCGTCATCGACATGGAAACGTCCTATGACAAGGCCATGCAGATCCAGGAGTATTTCCAGACAGGGGACATGGAGGGCATGATAGAGTTCCTGCAGGGCCAGTTCGACCCGGAGCTTTTCGAGGAGGCGGTGGCCGAGTTCCAGGGCCTGGTCGACGATGCCCATGCCAGGGGGTTCAAGGTCAGGCTCAGCGCGGTGGGCATGATCCTCGACGACCTGCAGGACGGCGACAGGGCCTTTCAGATGGCCTATGACATCCCCATCATCGACATCCAGTGGGACGAGGCCTCGTTCCAGCTGTACCGCACGCTGTACAATTCCCTCTACGTGGATTTTCTCCCTCCCGAGGGCGAGGAGTTCACGTCGTACCTGGTGTACGACTACGGCTTGACCATCAAGGAGTATTTCGGCGACAGGGGCGCCGTGGACCTGGGGATCATCGCCAGCAGCTCATTCGACTTCGAAGGCTTCAGCGACCCCGGGGACATGCTGGATGACATCTCGGCGGCCCGCGCCGCGGGTTTCGGAATCGGCCAGATCGATATTTTCGCGCTGGACGGGATTTACGACAGCAATGCCTCCGACCGGGCCGGGTGGGTCGAATTCCACGGCGCCTCGCCGGACGTCCCGGACGAGCAGCGCAAGTCGCTCGACATCAGGGAGCTTTTTCAGATTTTCGACGGCCAGTTCGACGAGGACCCGGAGACATAGGATGATTGCCGGAAGCCATCTCATGAATACCACGGGTAGGGGAGGCTTTAGCCTCCCGCTCCTCTTCATGGCACGCCGAGGGCGTGCAGCTACACGGGCGACTGAAGCCGCCCCTGCCCCCGCTTGGGGCACACATGGTATGTATGAGATGGCTTCTTGTCGTTGGTCCATAGTCCCTGGCATTGCGGTGGCACTGATGTTTGCCGTCGGGTGTGACAGCGGCAGCGGGCGGGAGGACGCGGATGCCGGTGAAATCATGGACGATGCGGAAGATGCCATCGGGGATACGGGCGCGGACCTCGAAGATAGTGGGGATGACGCGGATGCCGGTGATGACCCGGCGCAAGACCCGGACGAGGAGGAGTACATACCGGTCTGCAACGAGGGCACGTCTTGGACCCCGGGCACGGCGGCCTTCAGGGATGTCACCTGGCAGTGGGGCCTTCTGGGCGTTGTCGGCGTTTACCTCAACACTGCGGACATCGACGGCGACGGGTGGCCCGACCTGCTCGTTCGAAACGGGGGAGGCCCAGATGATTTCTCGGCCGGGGGCGAGCGCAGCCGGTGGGTGCTTCGCAACACGGGCGCGGGCGGGTTCGAGGACGTGACGCGAAGCTCGGGACTGCTGGCCGGCAGGGTGAACGAGGACCCGGATTTCGGCCGCAATGCCCAGCTCTTTGCCGCGGGCGACGTGAACAACGACGGCATTCTCGACGTGTTCACGGGCATCTCCAGGATAGATTACCTGGACGGGTCCACGGAAACGTCGGAGATCATGCTGGGAAGCGGCGACGGCACCTTCACGCCGGGGCCGGCGGACAGCGCGGCGCGCTTCGCCGACAAGTCGAGCAACCCCGTGGGCGCAAGCTTCGTTGATTTCGACCTGGACGGCAACCTCTCATCGATCCTTGAACCGCGTCATCCCCCATTTCCGTCGATAGCTTTTCAAAAAGCATATTTTTTCTTTCTTTCTGGAAAAAAA
>JBDRLK010000374.1:0-10282 GCA_043813155.1 Pseudomonadota bacterium
ACCGGCCTCGTCCTGGAATGCGGTGAGCCGTCCCCTATCTGGCCGGACATGTTGCTGCCCCAGCATTTTACGCCGCCCGTGCCGAGAAGGGCACAAGCATGACTTCCTCCGGCCGCAATGGCGGTCACTCCCGAAGACAGGCCGGATACATGGACTGGAGTGGAACTGTCGTCACGGGAGCCATCCCCCAACATACCGGCCCAGTTGCCCCCCCAGCATTGCACGCCGCCCGTGTCCAGAAGGGCACAGGTGTGAGAGCTGCCAGAAGAGCCGCCGGCCGAAACAGCGATCACACCCGAGGAAAGGCCGGACACATCCACAGGGGAGGTCCTGTCCGTTGTCGTGCCGTCTCCTAGCTGGCCGTCTTCGTTGTTGCCCCAGCATTGCACACCGCCCGCCTCAAGCAAGGCACAGGTGTGCGATTCGCCGGCCGAAACAGCGGTCACTCCTGAAGACAGGCCGGACACATCCACAGGGGAGGTCCTGTCCGTCGTGGAGCCGTCCCCGATCTGGCCGTGCTCGTTATCACCCCAGCATTGCACGCCGCCTGTGCCAAGGACGGTACAGGTATGGGAAGTACCGGCTTCCACGGCAGTCACTCCGTACAGCTCGTGTACCGGTATCCCCGAGCACGCACCCATCCCATCACATTCATCAGGGTACGTACAATAGACACCGTCATCGCATGGCGTGTGCGGCGCGCTTGGGCCATGAGCGCATTGGTGGGTCAAAGGATCACAGAAGTCGTCCGTGCAATCATCCGCATCCGTGCACTCCGTATCGTTGTGGCATGAATACGTGCAGTCGCTTTCACACCCGTCACCCGGGGTCGTATTCCCGTCGTCGCATTCTTCACCCTCCCCCACGAGGCCGTCACCGCACAGGGAGCCGGTTTCTTCCCCGTCCGCCCCGTCATCCGACCCGCCATGATCCTCCCGAGCATCATGATCAACTGGTTCCGGCGCATCGAGCTCCTCCTGCCATTCCTCGCTCCCGGTGTCAGCATCGGGCCTCGAAAGGTTGGAAGTGACATAACACGCGCTGCACAGGATAAGCAGTGGAATAATCAGAACTGTCAATGACCTTTTCCCCATATCTCTTTATTTTATCTGTAATACTTCTTAAAGGCAACATTGCCACCGGGTTTACATCATACTCGACGGCCCCGTGCCGCTGAATCACTGCGAGGTGGGAGCGGCGGTCTTCTGGGAAGGCGACGCCTACCCGGTCCTGTGTGCGGAAGATAGCGGGGTCAGGTACATGCGGTTCCGCGTGGAGCGGTGATCGGGGCTTGTGCGTGGCCTTACCATTAAGCATGTCAGCCTACCTGTAGATGCTCGTTGGCAGGGTGAACCTGTCATTGTGGTGCTGATGAGCTCCTGGCTACGACATGCTATCGGACCTTGGATCCTTGAAAAAGACCGCGGAGGTCGCCCGAATGTCGCCAGAATGATTTCCAAGAGACCAAAACTGGCTTAAACTGGCACTAACGGAAGCAAAGGGCTTTTCGGGGAAAATATTGATGGATACTGGAAAACCCTGTATTTATGCGGAGCTGAGATCGCCTCGATTCGGTTTTGAAGACCGCGGAGGTCACCGGACCTCGTGCGTTTCCTTTCGAACAGGTAAATTATGGGTCGATACTGGTTTTCTGTCAAGAAGCTTGGCGTGTGGTGCGTGTGGGCTCGTTGCTTTTGTTAAACCGGATGGATATACTATCATGCAAAGGGAAGCAGTACTTTGTGAGCCAACATTACGTAAGAAATATCACGATGAGAGGAAGGTCATGAAAGGAATCAATTTTGTCACGAATGACAAGGGGGAAAAGGTAGCGGTCATCATCGACCTGAAAAAACATGGTGAGCTGTGGGAGGATTTTTTTGACGGCGCCATCGCTCATTCAAGAAAGGACGAGCCGAGAGAATCCCTGAAGACCGTCAAGAGCATACTGCGAAGGGAAGGAAAGCTGAGTGGATGATAATGAAATTCTGCGCAACGATCCGGGAATTCTTGAAAGCAGGTGATGCATGGACCTGATTTACTTCGATTACAACTGTTTTCAGCGGAATTTTGACGACCCCCGTCAGATAAGAATACAACTGGAAGCTCTTGCGTGCCAGCAGGTATTTTTGCTGGCGGAAGAGGAGAAGGTCAGGTTGATCTGGTCCTTCATGCATGAAGATGAAACGGCTCTCTGTCCGTTTCCAGACCGCAAGTATGCGGTCCTGCTTCTTGCATCGCTTTGTACGTTGCGCGTGGAACCATTGGCGAAAATTAAGGAGAAAGCCGATTTCATCTATAAGAAAGGCGGTTTCTCGGCCAAGGATGCGCTGCATCTTGCATGTGCTTTGCATGCCGAAGCCGATTTTTTCCTGACCTGTGATGACGATATCGTCAGGAAGGCGGAAAAATCGGATATGAAGATGGCCGTCGTGAATCCCGTGGATTATATAAGAAAGGAGAGAACCTGATGAAAAACATTGATATAAAAGACGATGCGGAAATCAGGATGAATGGGATCGAAGCGCTGAACAGGGCTCTCGGACCCGCGGGCGCACTCAGGTTCCTGGCCCTGCTTCACCGCGAGCCCACGGACTACGTGGAGATTTCCCGCCGGCTGTATGACGGGCAAACCATAGACGAGATATTCGACAGGGCCAGAAAGCGGAAGAAGAGAAAAAAATAAGCTCGATTCCATCGATCCGGATCGACCACGGGCATCTCTCCATTTTCTCTCCACATGCAAGCCAAATACGGACAAACGGGAGCAATCCGAGGCGAAGGCCGATGCGGCGAAATTGTTTAGTTCAATAGAAAACCCAGAGAAAATGCGCGGTTGAGGCTCACCGTAGAGTAGGTTTTGAAGACTGCGGAGGTCACCGGACCTCGTGCGTTTCCTTTTCAACAGTTAAATCATGATTCGAGACTGTTTTTCTGTCAAGAAGATAGAATGCACCCGAATGCTGAAAGGACTGTGATAAAACGTAACGTAACGATTTAGCCGGCGGGTGGTTCGGGCTCGGGTTCAGAGTCGGGCTCCTGCTCTGGCTCCGGCTCGCCTTCCGGCTCGTCTTCCAGCTCGGGGTCCGGGTCAGGCTCGGGCCCGGGAGGCTCCATGCCGTGCATAAGCTTTTTCGTGCCGGTTTCGAAAAGCACCACGATGCGGGTCCGCTCATCGGCCATGACAAGGCCTTTGCCGAAGGTTTGATGCAGGACAAAGGCGTCCTTTTCAAACCTTGTCGTCATGGCGTAGGGGAGGAAAGCCTCGTCGCCCTGGCCCTTGACCATTTCCTCCCAGTTCTTCAGCGGGATATTTTCCTTGGGCGACTTCCTTTTTTTCTCTTTTGCGTCGCTTTTGCGCGCCCCGGTCGAATACTGTTTTTGCCTTTTAATTGACATGACCAAAGAATACAGCATCCGCAGCCGGGAGACAAGCGGCATTTAGGGAATTTACGGATTGACGAAAAGGGATGAAAAGGGCCGGCCATGGTATGCCGGCCGGGTTCCGGAAAGCACGGGTTCCTGCAAAATCATCTCACCGACGGACGGCCTGGGACAACGATTGACTTGTCCGGATAAGTGAAGTAGAAAAAGTTTGTACCTGACACGGCAAAATGACCGGAGACCAAAGGAGGGATAGTCATGACCATGACGTCGGAAAAAAAACAGACACCGATGATTTTAGGGCTCTTCGTCCTGCTGGTTTCGGCATGCGGGACGGATGAGATCGGTTTGACGGACACGGCAATGGATTCGGATGCGGAATGGGCCGTGGACACCGTGGTCGATCCGTTCGTGGACACGGGAGCGGATACGGCACCGGACTATATAGCCGAAACCATGCCTGACACGGCGCCGGACCTTGCGCCGGATTTGCCGCCGGACCTGACGCCTGATCCCGTCACTGATCCGGGCGCGTTCGACGGGGTGCCGGGCGAGTTCACGCAGACCTGGTCGGGAAGGTCGTACAGGATGTACGTGCCGGGAGCCTACAGCCACGCGACGCCCATCCCCGTTGTCGTCGGGTTCCACGGGGCGGGCGACTCGGGGAGCAATTTCTACATGGTGAGCAAGGCCTACGGGTGGTCGGCGGCCGCGGACGCGGGGCCGTTCATTTTGATCGTGCCCGACACCAAGTCGCCGTACTCGGACTTCGCCGTGTGGTCCGGGGACCCGATGAACGACATCGACGAGATGGGCGTGGAGATGGGCGAGATCATCGATCTGATTTCCGACGTGGGCGTCCACTACAACGTGGACTACGGCAGCCTTTACGCCTACGGGTTTTCCGACGGCGGGCTTTTCCTGGGCGTGGCGGGCATGCAGTACTCGAACGACTACGCCGGCCTGGTGATCGCGGGCTACGGCTGGGGGTCGGGCTACGCCTATACGCCTACCCGGCTCATTCCCGTGTACATGATCTGCGGCACGTCCGACCCGTTTTACTCCTACGCGGAGCAGACGCAGGCGTACCTCGCGTCCCGGGGCCACCCGCTCGAGTGGGTGCCGGTCTCCGGGGTGGCGCACTCGTTCTCGGGGCTCATGTCATACAGGTCGCCAACGACGATTTATGGTTGGCTGGCCGGTCATTAATTGACATCTTTTGCCGGGCAATGACACGCAGGGGCAACGGGAGGCTGAAGCCTCCCCTACCCGTGAGGGCAGGGGCAACGGGAGGCTGAAGCCTCCCCTACCCGTGAGGGGTGGGCGGTTACTGCTCGCTGCTGAGTTTTCTGACCAGGGCGGCGGCTTCTTCGGATTCAGGGTTTTCCCGCAGCGCGCGCCTTGCGAGGAAAAGGGCCCTCTGGGGGTCCTCCAGCCTGACGTGGACGCGGGCCAGCCTGAGGAAGGCCTCGTAGGCTGAGATCGGGCAATCCTCTCTCATGGTGGAGCAGTTGGACAGGGCGGTCACGGCCACTTTCCAGTTCTCCTGCTCTTCGGCAAGATCGGCGAGCTCGGCTGATATGCGCCCGTTTTTCCTGTCCATCTTGAACGCTTCATTGAGAAAGTTCAGCTGCGTTTCCTCCTCGCCCAGGATGCCGCTGACGGCCGACTTCAGGTGGTAAAGCAGGCTCAGCTCAGGTGAACGCTGCCCCTTGAATGCGTCGATAGCCCTGTCAAGAAGCGCATCCGCGTCATCCAGCTGCCCCGCGTCAACATAAAGATCGGCCAGCTCCCTGATGGTTGCCAGGTCCTCGGGCTCCTTTTCGAGAAGCTTTTTCAGGATCGGCCCGGCTTCATCCGGGTCATCGCTTTCCTTGAGAAGCACGGCCGCGCGCCGCAGGAGCTCCACCTGCTTGTCCTGGCCGGCGACCTCCGCTTCTTCCATGAGCAGCCTGGCAAGCTCCTTTTTGACTCCCTCTTTCTCATAGAGCTGCAGGAGCTCCTGCCTGAGGGGCGCGTTGCCGGGATGTTTTTTCCGGGCCTTTTCCAGGACAGAGCGCGCGTCGCCGGGCCTTTCCAATTGTATGTAGGCGTTGGACATGCGCTGAATCGAATGAACCTCGTCCTCTCCTTCCTCGAGCTCAACAAGCTTGGAAGAGTATTTTACCACGCCCTCCCAGTTGTTTTCTTTCGCGTCAATGTCCCGCAGCCTGTAGAGGATCTCGAGGTCCTCGAAGTTTTTATCGATCCACCGGTCCAGCTGCGCGCGGGCCTGATCATGTTTGCCTTCAGAAGCGTAAAAGTCCACCAGCCGCATCATGTACTTTCTCGCGGTCTCGTTGTCCCCGCTCTCCAGCGCATTTTCGTAAACCTTTATCATCGCCTCCTCCAGCTGCGGGCCCGCGGCCTTGTCCTGCTTGAAAAGCTTCTCGAGGTCCTCCACGGCCGCTTTTGCGTCACCCACGGCCGAGAGCAGCTCGGCGCGCATGCCCAGAAGGTCACGCACAAGCGATTCATCGTCCGGCCTTGATTCCAGGATCGAGGATATCTTGTCGATGGCCTGCCGCTGCTCTCCCGTGTCTTTCATGCACGCGGCCTGCTGCAGCGCGATGGAAAGATCCTCGGGAGCGAGATCCGAGGCCATCTTGAGGACTTCCAGGGCTCCCGAAGGGTTGGCGAGCTGCTCGCGCTGCAGAGCGGCGGCTTTGAGAAGCAGCCCGACCTTGTCCTGGTCGTTTTCCTTCCGGTCCGCCGCCTCCATCAGGATGGATGCCAGGCCCCGGTAGTCCCCCACGTCACGGTAGGCTTTTTCCATCCTGTCCAGCACCTCGTTGCTGTCGGGCGCCCGGCGGCAGCCGAGCTCGAGAGCGCTCATCATGCCGGCGTTGTCGCCGGCAGAAACGTACATCCCGGCCAGCTCGAGCGCCAGCTTCGCCGCCTGTTCTCCTTTCGTGGACGACAGCAGCCGCATCATGAGCTCGGCCCGCTCCTGCAGGTCGTGATCCGGACCCAGCATCTCGAGCAGGCTTTCGAGCAGACCGCGATCCTCGGGCGCCCAGAACAGCGATGAGCGGTAAATGGATACGGCCTCTTCGGGATTGTCCTTGCCGATCATTTTACCGAGGCGCAGCGACAGGGACGTTATCGCTTCTATGTCCTTGCGGGACTGGGCGGCCAGCAGGCTGTCCCTCAGGTGATCGATGAGCTCCTCCTCTTTTCCGGAGCGCTCCAGGTATTCGAGAAGAAGCGGCCGCGCCTCTTCGTGATGGGGATCTTCCACGAGGACGGCGCGCAGGACCTCCACGGCGTCGTCCATCCTTTCCCCGGCGCCCAGAAGCAGCCTGGCCTGCCGGAGCCGCAGCGTGTTGCGCTCGGCGGCATCCTCCAGGCTGTCGACCACACCCTCGGTCAGGCGGTCCAGGCCGGCCGCGTCTTTCATCTCGACATAGATGTCGGCCAGCGGTTCCCATATCTCGCGGGCCGTGGGATAGTGCTGTAGAAGGCTCTCGTAGAGCCTGGTGACAAGCGCCTTGTCCCCTTCCTCTCCCGACGCAATCTGCGCCAGCCTTCCGCAGAGCTCAAACAGCCTGTCCTGCTCGTCGGAAACGCCGGCCTCGCCGAGCCATTTGACCGCGCCGGCAAGATCGCCAGCCTCCATGCGCCTCTCCGCCAGTCCGAGCAGCGCCCACCCCGCTGTTTTCATCCCGGCGGTCATGTAGCACCCGATGTCGACCGCGCGCAGCATGAGCTTTTCCGCCCGCTCCCATTCCTCGAGCTTCAGGGCGATGTCCACCGCCTCCCGGGCATGCTCCAGCGAGGCATCGGGTTGGGCAATGCGCCCTTCCAGGTAGTGGAGCGTCATCTTTTCATCACCCGATTTCCTCACGATCTTCTCGTACAGGTCCAGGATGTCATTGCTTCCCGGGTGGATTTCGCTCGCCCGCCTGACGATCAGCCCCGCCCGCTCATAGCGCGGGTCCTCGTCCATGACCGTGGCGAGCGTTTTCAAGCCCTCTTCCAGCGTGTCCTCGTGGGACAGCTGAACCTCGGCCAGGCTGTAGAGCGCGCTCATGCGGGTTTCTTCCCGGCCCTCGCCAAGGCCTGTCAGCAGGCCCAGGAGACGCACCTGCTCCTGATCGTTCCCGAGGGATTTTGCCACCCTGGCCGCGGCCCGCCACACATCGACCTCGCGGACCCCGGTTTTCTCGGCCATGGCATACAGCCCGGCGGCCTTTTCCGGGTTTTCGAAATCCCTTTCCATGACCTCGCCGAGCTGGAGAAGCAGCTCGCAGCGCGCATGCACGTCGGCGGGCCGCCGCGTTTTCTCCAGCATTTTCTCTACCTTTGAGACGTATCCATCGAGCTTCTTCAGGCGGGACGCAAGATCGCGCGCAGCCTTGTGATAGCCAGGAAGGACCGCGTCGCTTTCAATCGCGCCGAGACGCAGCTCCAGGGCATCGTCGGGCTGCCCGAATTCGGTCTCGAGAAGATCGGCCAGGTCCGACTGGATCTTTGCGCGTATGCGCGGGTTCGTAATCTGGGTGAGGCGTGTCTCGAGAACGCGCCTGAGCAGCTCGTATTCCTTGTGATCGCGCAGGTTGGCCTCGAGGCCCGGGGCCTCGCTGTCATTGTGCATGATCGCCTCGATCGTGGATTCGATGAGCTCGGTGGCCTGCTCTTTCTGTCCCCGGTCGGCGGCAATGCGGCTGAGCTCGACCAGGACCTCGCTGGGCTGGATCTGTTCGGTGTCGGTGCGGTCCTCCTTGCGGCGGCGCACCGTGAGCAGCAGCGTTCGATAGGCAAACTCCGCCCGCTCCAGGTTGCCGGATCCGCGGGCCAGCTCGGCCATTGTTTTCAGAATGGTCGCGTTGTTGGAGTCCATTTTAACGGCCGTCTCGAGCTCGTCGAGCGCCCTTTCCGCGTTTTCCTGGGCATGGAGGATGCGCGCGAGCAGAAGATGCAGGTTCGCCCTCTCGGGAGAGCGCCGGCGGCCGAATCCTTCGATCAGCTCTTCGACCAGCGCGCGGGATTCATCCAGCTTCTGCGCGCTATAATAGGCAACCGCCATGTGCTGCTTCAGGCCCCGGTCGCCCTGATCGACTGAACGGGCCCTCTCGAGAACCTTGATGGCCTCACCGGGTGTTTCCAGCCGGTCGTTGTAGATTTCCCATGCTTCGCGGGCATAGGTCACGATCGCGTCCCTGTCGTCGACATGCTCGGCAGCGGTCGTGAGCGCAGCGGCCAGCGGCCGCCATGTTTCACGTTTGCGATAAAGATCGAACAGCAGCCTGCGAACCTCGCTGTTGCGGGGGGACTCCGCGAAGAGTGCTTCGAGCCATGTTACGGCCCTGTCATGCTGCTCGGCCATGAGAAGAGACCGCGCAAGCTTCAAGATGGTCGAAGAGCGCTCGTCCCCCCCGGCCCCTTCCAGCCGCTGCTCGAGCCATTTCGCGGCTTCCAGCGGCTCCTTGCGCTCGATGTAGAGGCGCGCAAGCCCGTCGAGCGCCTCGTTCGTGCATGCAAGATCGACCACTTTCCTGTACGCCGCGATCGCTTTTTCCTCGTCGTGAAGATTTTTTTCGACCAGCGCCGCGATCCTGCCCCACAGGGCGGCCGCGCGCTCGGGGTCGTCCTGCTTTTCGAGCTTCGCCGCCTGATCAGAGAGGATGTCGACAAGATCGGCGTAGAGGCCCCGGTTGCTGTAAACCTCGACCACGCTGTTGATCGATGCCTCGTGCCCCGGCCTCTGCTCGAGGTTGGCCAGCAGGGGGTCGATGCGCACGCTGCGCCCCTCGAACCGGCCCGCCAGTCTCGATATCTCGAGGCGAAGCTCTATCTTTTTGCCCGGCTCCTGGACGAGCGTGAGCTCGTGCTGGCGAAGCGAAAGAAGCTCCCCGAACCGGTTTTCCCGCTCGCACAGCGCAGCCGCGCGCCGCAGGGTCTCCAGGTCGTCCGGTGTCTCCCTCAGAATATCCTGGCAGAGCTCGAGCGCACGGCCGTGCTGCCGCTCTTCTTCGAATATTGCCGCCGCGCGCTTGCGCAGCTCGAGCGACCTGGATGCATCGAAAGGCAGCCTTGCTCCGTCGATCATCAACGCGGCTGCCTGCTTCGCGTTGTCCTCCCGGCGATAAATCTCGACAAGCCTGTCCAGCGCCCATGTCACGCTGTCCCCGGCCGTCCGCTGCCCCACGGCCTTCTGCGCATAGCTCAGAAGGCCGGCCCCGCGCCTGTACAGAAGCTGCAGAACCTCGCGAGCCAGGTCCGGCTCCTCCTTCTGCTGCAGCGCGGTCTCGGCAGCTTCGCAGATCGCGTCCAGGTCCCGGTGGCTCAGGCCGTCGATGCAAAGCAGTGTTTTTACAAGAGGAGGGCCGGGAGAGCGCCGCTGGATTTCCGCCAGCAGGCGCAGGGTGGCAAGGTCGCTTTCCCTCTGTTTCACCGCCCGCCGGGCCGCCAGCTCGGCTGCATCGAGATCGCCGCGGTGCTCCTTGTGCCACAGCGCGATGGTGTATTCGAGCTCGGACAGAAGCCCGGCGGGCAGATCTTCGGCCCTCTCGATAATGACGGCGGCCAGGGCCTCGGTCAGCTGGTCCCATGCCGATGTTTTCGCAGCCCGGCCTGTCAGCTCTTCGAGTATCGCGCCGTTAAGAGCGCCGCGCTGCTTTGACAGGCTCACGAATGCCTTGGCCGCGCTTCTCCACTCGCCTGCCGCGGCGCCGGCCCCTGCCAGGGCTTTCATTGCCTCCACGTTGCCGGGCTCCAGCCTGAGCACGGATTTGTAGGCGTCCACGGCGCCGGAAGGGTCGTCGAGCCTGGTTTCGAGCATCCTGCCTGCCGCAAACCACAGCTGGGCGGCGCGCGCCGGGATTTTTTCCACCTGCGCCGCGGCCTCCTTCACGGC
>JBDRLK010000375.1:0-2677 GCA_043813155.1 Pseudomonadota bacterium
TGCCCTGTCTTATAAGCGCCGGCCGCATGGGTGATGCGGGAGCCGATGCGGGAGGACTGCCGGCCGGGACAATCCCTTCGATCGAAGACGAGGACCTGCCCGGCTGGATCAATAAAAAGCCGGTCATGTTCGATGCCGAGCGAATCAAGCTCTTGAAAGAGTACGCGAGCACGCATTACGGCATCGACGATCTTTCGATCGTGCCGAAGATGGTCGTCATCCACTGGACCGGGGGCACCAGCCTCAAGGGCGCGTTCAACACGTTCAACAAGTCGAAGCTGTCGGGAAGGCCTTTTCTCCAGAAGTACGGCAAGGCCAACGTGGCAGCCCACTACCTCGTTGACAAGGACGGGACCGTGCACAAGCTCATGCCCGACACTCTCATGGGCAGGCACGTGATAGGTCTGAATCATTGCTCCATAGGCGTGGAAAACATCGGCAAGAAGGAGCTGACGAAAAAACAGCTCGAGTCCAACGTGAAGCTCATCGAGCACTTGGCCTCGAAATACGACTCGATAAAATATCTCATCGGGCATTACGAGTACCGCGGGTTTGAAGGCTCGCCTCTTTTCATTGAAAAATTTCCCGACTACAGGACCAAGAAAAGCGATCCCGGCAAAGACTTCATGAAGCTCCTTCGCAAGAAGCTGAGGCAAAATGACGTAAATCTTCTCTCCGAGCCGGAACAATGATTCAACGAACATGCTTTGAGGTGGTGGTGGAGCTGAAAGCTGATAGCTGAAAGCCTACAGCCGCATTGCGGTTAAGCCGCAATGCCGCACCCGCAGCCGCCGCTCGTGGCCGCGGGTCCGCCCTCTTCGCCGTCGCCCGGGTCGGCGGGCGGGTCCGTTGTCATGTCCGTGGACACGTCGGCCGTATCGGAAGCGTCGGGGAAATCATCGTCGAGCGGAATGCAATCACCCCAGCTGCAGGTGGGCTCCATGCATTCCTGCCGCCCTGTTTCATCGCAGGTTCTCGTGGCGCCCGGCGTGCATTCGCCCTCGTCCTCGCAGGGTCCCCACGTGGCGTCGGCCAGGCAGCTGCGAACTCCACAATTGCCGCACTCTTGCGTTTCATCAGGAATACAGCCGTCCGAACACGTGCCCCAGCTGCAGTCAAAGCCGCACGTCCTGATGCCGATCTCGCCGCATGGCCCGGTTTTTTCGGGCAGGCACTCGCCTTCCCCCTCGCACTCGCCCCACTGCGAATCCGCGCCGCAGGTCTGCGTGCCGCAGTAGCCGCACACCCTGGTCCGGTCAGGCACGCACATGGGGTTTCCTCCGCACGCGCCCGTTCGCTCGAAATGCACGACGTAAACGTCGCCGGCCACGCGGTCCGATGTAAAGGCGACCCAGCCGCCCGCGCCCGTGGCGATAGCGTCGTAGGAATACCAGTCATGGTCGCCGCCGTACCACTCCTGCGCGGCCCCGAACGAGCCTTCGAGGGCATCGAAGGCGACCTTGGCGACCCTGTTGAGGGCCACCGCGTACTTGACGCCGACAGGGTCAATGAGCATCTCGGGATAGGGGCCGTGGAGCTTTGCGCCTGAGATTACCTCGGTTGCGGTTGACCAGCTTCCGCTTGTCCTGTCCGTGTACGAAACGTGGCCGTCATTGATCACCACGTCGTGGGCATCCTCGAGATCGCATGGGTCCTCCAGGCCCGGGTTGCAGCAGGGGTCCGGGTCCACGCCATAGGCCACGTAGGCCCATCCCTCCCTGTCCGTTGTGACCGCGGGCCAGCAGGAGACGGGCCCTGCCGGGCAGTCGATGGGCGGCTCGGTGGTCGCCTGCTCGGGCGGGTCCTCGGGCCATGACCCGTCTGCATTGCTGCTCTTGTACAAGGCCTGGTAGTACCCGGCCACGCGCTGAGCATACACGATGTGGACCCTGCCGTCCGGCCCGACCGCCGCGTCCATGGCCGAAGCGCCGCCCGCAACCTCCACGGGCGACGACCACGCGCCGTCTTCACGGTACAGGTGGGTGATAGTGTAGCCCGCGCCGTAGCCCGTGTAGAGCACGTGAAGCCGCCCGCTGCCGTCGAAATCCATGTCGATGAGGGACTCGTCGTGCGCGTACTCCATCTGCATCTCGCCGATCTTCTCGGGCCCGGTCCAGCCCGCGTCCTCCAGCCTGTGAACGTACATGAGCTCGGCCGTGACCGTGTCCTCAGGGCTCGCGTCGTCCGGGCCGTGCGTGAGAACCAGGTGAGGCTCGCCCGCGCTGTCAAAGGCCAGGGCGACCATCCTGAACGCGCGAACGTCGAATTCGACGGGCACGTAGGAAGAGCCCTTGTCCACGGCGACCTGCGCTCCCCAGGAGCCGGGCCCTTCGCCCGTGTTCTTCACGTAGGCGACCTCGTTCGTGTCCTGGTCGAGCCAGAGCACGGCGGGCACGTCACCCCTGCGGTCCCAGGCCATGCGAATGGTCATGCCCTTTCCCGTGTACACCTGCTCGGCCTCATGCACGGTCACGTCGCACTGCGCTCCCGCGCTCTGTGCATAAAGGCAGACGGCACAGAGCATCGCGCAAAAGACAAGTTCCAGGTTTTTTATATGCATTGTTGCCTCCCCGATGCCCATCATAATCAGGGGTAGGGGAGCCTCTTCGGGCTCCCATCATCAGGGAGGCTAAAGCCTCCCCTACCCGGGGTATTTGTCAAATGACTTCCAGCGACT
>JBDRLK010000376.1:0-17048 GCA_043813155.1 Pseudomonadota bacterium
CGCTCGTCACCCAGCTTTTCAACGGCGGCCAGGTCCCCTTCGCGATCAACGGGCCCTGGTTTATCGGCGAGATAAAAGACAAGGTTCCCTTCGACATCCATCCGCTTCCCGTGGTAAGTGAAACGGGAAAGCGCATGAAGCCCTTTCTGACCGTGGAAGGAATTTTCCTGTCGGCCCACGGCGCCGACAAGGAGAAAGCGAAAGAGGCGGCACAGCTTCTCGTGGACGTCCGCAGCGCTGCCGTGCGGTTCGAGGAAGGATTCCAGTGCGTTGCCAACAGTGAGATCGGCTCACGAATGAAAAAAGGCGGGGACGCGGGAAACATACTCCGGGGCTTCTACAGCCAGTTGCCCGACACCATCCCCATGCCCAACGATCCGGAAATGAGGTCTGTATGGGTCCCGGCCAAGCATGCCGTCGGCAAGGTCCTTCGCGGCCAGGCCAGCCCGAAGCAGGCGCTGGCGGACGCGCAGCGGCTGTTTCAGATCTACACGGCCCCGCCCCCGGACAGGTCGGAGCCGCTTCCCTACGTTCTCATCGCCGGCCTCGCCCTGCTTGCCGCGGCCGCGCTGCTCGTCAGGAAAGCAGGGAAGGAGGATCTTGTCGGCCGGGTAAAAAAGGCGCGCGCCGTTTACGCCTATCTCCTGCCGGGCATGCTGGCCACGGCGGCGCTCGTGTTCCTGCCCTTTGTCGTCGGTGCAAGCGTTTCGCTTTTCTCGCACATGGAGGGGCAGTTCACGTTCGTCGGCCTCCGGAATTTCGCAAAGATCCTCTTCTCGTCGGAATTCGGCATTTTCGAGCCCATGAACTTTTACACCACGCTCATCGTCACCGTGCTCTGGACGGCCGCCAACGTCACGCTGCACGTGAGCATGGGCATGGGATTGGCGCTCATGATCGAAAGACCCTGGGCCGTGCTGAGGCCGGTCTACAGGATTTTCCTGATCATTCCCTGGGCCATCCCCAACTACATCACGGCTCTTATCTGGAAAGGAATGTTTCACAAGCAGCTCGGCACGATCAACGCGATCCTGGACGTGTTCGGAGTGGAGCCGGTAAGCTGGTTTTCCAGGTTCGCCACGGCCTTCTCGGCCAACCTGGTCACGAACACGTGGCTGGGCTTCCCGTTCATGATGGTCGTCACGCTGGGCGCGCTGCAGGCCATCCCCAGGGACATCGAGGAGTCGGCCCGGGTCGACGGGGCCGGGGCATGGACCATATTCTGGAAAATAAAATTCCCGCTGCTCAAGCCCGCGCTGCTGCCCGCCGTGCTCCTCGGGACGATCTGGACGTTCAACATGTTCAACATCATCTACCTGGTCAGCGGCGGGGAGCCCGGGGGCGCGACGGACATCCTCATATCCGAAGCATACCGATGGGCTTTCGAGCGGCACGAGCGGTACGGGTACGCGGCGGCTTACGCTGTTCTGATTTTCGTCATCCTGTTTGTCTTCAGCAAGGTGCAGAGCAGGATGTTGAGAGCGAAACGACATGCATGACAGAAGAAGACATGTGGCTGCGCTGATATTGGGCAACCTGCTGCTTGTCACGGTGTGCATCATCGTGCTCTATCCCGTGCTCTGGGTCATCAAGACGGCCCTGGCCGGGACCGAGACGCTCCAGCTCAGCGCCCTTCCCGTGCCCGACAAGGCTTCTTTCGGCCTGTTCCAGTCCGTGATCATGGCGAAAGACGCCGAAGGCCGCCTCCTGTTCTTCCGCCAGCTCTTCAACTCGTCGATCGTTGCTGCTTTCTCGACCGTCATCGGGCTGTCCCTGGCAAGCAGCGCGGCCTATGCCTTCAGCAGGTTCATGTTCCCCGGCAAAGAGCTTGGCATGCGGGCGCTCATGGTGACCCAGATGTTCCCGGGAGTGGTCATGTCCATCCCCCTGTACATCCTGCTTGACAGGGTTCATCTGCTCGATTCGCTCACCGGGCTCGTTCTCGTGTACTCCACCACCTCGGTCCCCTTTTCCGTCTGGATGCTGAAAGGCTACTTCGACACCATACCCAGGGACATCGAGGAAGCGGCTTTTGTCGACGGCGCGTCCCGGTGGACCACGTTTTTCAGGATCGTCCTGCCGCTGAGCAAGCCGGCCCTCGTGGTCACCGCGCTTTTCAGCTTCATGAACGCGTGGAACGAGTTCATCCTCGCGGCCACCTTCCTCGGGAAAGAGACAATGTTCACGCTCCCGGTGCAGCTCCAGCGCTACGTGGGCCAGTACAACGCGCAGTGGGGCTCCTTTGCAGCCATGGCCATCCTCGTGAGCATTCCCGTGATGGCCCTTTTCTTCGCGCTCCAGCGGCATCTGGTGGGAGGACTGACGTCAGGTGGCGTTAAGGGCTAGTTGCTTTACGGGCGACTGAAGTCGCCCCTTCCCCCGTCGGGAAGGGGAGGCTTTAACCGCAACACCTTATTAAGCGGGTCGCCCGCGCCTCGGCGAGGGTGACAACCTCCCCTGATACCCTTCCCTGTTGCATACCCCGTGTCAGATGGTATATAACATAAGAAATTACGAATTCGAACTTAATGATGAATTACCGTTTCATGGCGGTCGGGTTTGCCGCTTTTCTTCTCTGCTTGATTTTTTTCGCGGACAGGGCGCATGCCGATGAAGCAACGGAGGCTCGGTTTCATTTCCAGCGCGGCGTGTCTCTCATTTCAAAAGGCAAGGTACAGTCGGCGCTCGAGCAGTTCCTTATTTCCAACCGGCTTGTAAAGAACCCCAATGCCGTGTTCAACGCGGCCAAGTGCTTCGAGCACATGAAGAACTACAACGAGGCCTATGCCCTGTATTCCGAGTACCTGCAATTCAACCTCACGCCGGCTGAAAGGATCGAAGGGGAAAAGAAGCTCAAGGAGGTCGAGGGCAAGGTCGCGGCCGTTACCATCTCCACCTTTCCGGAAGGCGCGGAAATCTTCATCGACCGCAAGGAGCTTGGAAGCTGGGGGATGACGCCCCGGCTCATCGCCGTGCCGCCGGGCGAGCATGAAGTGTTTCTCGAATACAAAGGCCACTACGTGGAAAGTTTCAAGATCAAGGCGGAGCTCGGGGAGATGAAGAACTTTCACGCGGACCTGAAAGCGAAAACAGGCAGTGTGAAAATCAGCGGACCCCATGAAATCGTTTACCTCACCATAGACGCGGCAGAGTCGCAGACGATCGACATTCCGGCCGAGTTTGACCTGCCCGTGGGCGAGCATACCCTGAAATTCGAAGCCGATGGCTATCTGCCCGATGAAAAACAGGTCACGGTGAAGGAGAACAAGCTGGAGGAGGTCGATTTCAAGCTTGACGCCATCCCGGAGCCCGAGGGCAGCCTCAGTATTGTTTCCACGCCGTCAGCCGCGCTCGTCATGCTCGACAAAATGAACTTCGGTTTCACGCCCCTGATGCAGCCCGTGAGCGTGGGCCAGCATACGGTCCGCGTGACGATGGAGGGACGGGAGTCATGGAAAGGCGACATCGACATCAGTGTAGCTGACAATCTGCACCTGGACGTCGATCTCGTGCAGGCCAGGTTTCTCAAGAAACAGAAACAGGGACTGATCGCTCTCTTCACGCTGGGCAGCCTGTTTTTTCTCGGGGGCGCTGCTTCAGGGGTATACGCCATCTACACGAAACAGGAGTTCGAAAATAATCCTACTGTAGAGCTTCAAGACCGGGGCAACCGGCTGAATCTTTTTGCCGACATCGGCGTCATCCTGGGAGGCGCAGCCCTGATCGCAGGCGGCATCTGGTATTATTTCATAAAGCGCAAGCAGGACACGGGATCGAAAGCCAAGATCACTCTCAATAAGGCAAACCAGGCAAAGGAACACGAAGCATTCCCGCCGGAAGGAGAGTCAAAGCTGGAGTGAATGGATCACCATGACTGATAAGGACAAAAAAGACCCGTCGGCCGGGGAAGGCGTGGCCTTTGACGAGACCATGGCGGATTCGCGGTCTCCTGAAGTGCGGGAAGATGAAAAAGCGCAGCCCGAAAGCAGGCCCAGCTTTTTCGAGGATGATTTTCCGAAGCAGCTGGGGAAATTCTACCGTGTGACCAGGAAGATAGGCGAAGGCGGCATGGGCGTCGTGTTCGAGGTCGAGCACACGAAAATGGGCAAGAAGTTCGCGGCCAAGGTCATTTCCAGGCACTTTGCCCGCGAAAGGGAGGCGGTCCGCAGGTTCGAGCTCGAGGCCATCGCGGCGAGCAAGATCGACAACCCGCACATCGTCCAGGTCGTTCACCTCGACACCGAGAAAGACTACACCTACATCATCATGGAGCTTCTCAAGGGTAAGAATCTCGCGGCCGTGATCGACAGGAGGTCCATTCCCATCCCGCTTGCAGTGGAAATCTCGCGCCAGGTGGCCAGGGGGCTGATCGCGGCCCACGAGGCCGGGATTATCCACAGGGACATGAAGCCGGAAAACATTTTTCTCATCAACCAGGAGGGAAACCTCTACATCAAGATCCTGGACTTCGGGATTTCAAAAATACAGACAGGAAATGAAGCCGGGGCCGCGCTGACCAAGACCGGGCAGATCATCGGCACGCCGCTTTACTTCTCCCCGGAGCAGGCAAGGGGCATGTCGGACGTGGACGGCCGGACGGACATCTATGCCCTGGGCGTGATCATGTTCGAAATGATCACGGGAAGGCCCGTGTTCGAGGCCCAGAGCCCCATCGACCTCATGGTCAAGCACGCGACCGTGCCGCCCCCTCGGCCCAGGGAATCGAACCCCGCGATCCCGGACGACCTGGAGCGCATCATCCTCAAGTGCCTGGCCAAGGACGCGAACGATCGTTTTCAGAGCGCGCGTGAGCTCCTCGATGCCCTCAACGAACTCGAGTCGGCCCCCCTGGACAGGGATCTCGTGGTCAGCGCAACTTCCATAACGGATTCGCTCATTCATGTGTCCGACTCGACGAGGATGGAGATTTCCGTGGCCGAGAAAAAGGGCGGCGGGCCGAAAAAGATCTATGCCATCCTGGGCGTGGTCCTGCTCCTCGCGGTCGCGGCCGCGGGCGTGGGAATAGTCCTGAAGAACGCGGGCAAGAGCCCTGACAGCGGACAGGACACGCAGCCTGTAAAGGAGCAGCCGGCGAAAGCCGCGGCTCCTTCGAAAGCACCGTCTGAAAAGCCTGTCGAGGAGAGCGCCGCCGAAAAGATCGCCTTCACCATTACCTCCTCGCCGGAGGGGGCCGAAGTCTGGATGGACGGGGAGCTGATCGGCGAAACGCCCTTTATCCACAAGGCGGCAAAAGACGACAAGGATCATGCGTTCGAGATCAGGGCCAAGGGCCACAAGACGGAGACATTCAGCCAGAAGCTGGACGAAGATTTCGTAAGAAACGTGAAGCTTGTGAAGATAAAGAAGACACAGAAGCTGGACATCAAGACAGTGCAATGAATCGCCTCAATCATATTCCGCTCCTCCTGCTTCTTCTCGCCCCTGCGGCGGGAACGGCGGGATGCAGCTGTCTCAACGTATTCACCCTGGACTTCGAGGACGACGAAGAAACCTGCAAGGACAGGATCGATAACGATTCCGACGGGCTGACGGACTGCCTGGACTTAGACTGCAGGAACCTTGACGTCTGCAAGGAAAATGACGAGGACACATGCAGCGATGAGAAGGACAATGACGACGACCTGGAAACGGATTGCGATGACAGCGGATGCGCTGCTATGGAAGCCTGCAAAGAAACCAACGCTGAATGCGATGACGGTGAGGACAATGACGGCGATGGAGACAGTGACTGCAGTGACAGCGAGTGTCACGATCAGGATATCTGCCGCGAGAACTTCGGCGACAACTGCAAGGATGACAAGGACAACGACGTGGACGGCTATACCGACTGCCATGATCCGGACTGCTCGACGTACGAGCTTTGCCAGGAAAACGACACCACGACATGCAGCGACGGAACCGACAATGACGAGGACGACAAGCTCGACTGCCGCGATGAAGACTGCCAGGGGCTCGATGTCTGCACCGAGGACAAGGCGGACGAATGCCGGGACATGAGGGACAATGACCTGGACACGCTCGTGGACTGCGCGGACCGCATCGACTGCGGGGATTTCGCGCACTGCCGGGAAGCCGGCAACTGCGGGGACGGCATCGACAATGACGTTGACGGGGAAACCGACTGCCACGACCGCGACGACTGCGAGGACTATCTCTACTGCAGGGAAACCTCGCCCCTCACGTGCTCGGACGGCGATGACAACGACAATGACACGGTAGCGGACTGCGATGACGATGACTGTTTCATCACGGGCGTATGCCCTGAGGACGAAACCGGCACGTGCTCGGACGGCGACGACAATGACGGCGACGGCACGGCGGACTGCGGGGACGCGGGCTGCAGGAAATCAGGGGCCGCGTGCGTGCCCGCCGACTACAGCACGCTGCTGTTCGAGGACGACCTGGAATCCGACACCATGGGCGAGGACTGGTTCATGTATGATTACCCTGCCGCGCCCTCGGGAAACAGGCAGTCGTCGGACGTTTCGATCGGCGGCGGCGCGCTGCACGTCTCGGTCGCGGCGGAATCGGACTCGGCAATGGAAAACCCCGTGCGGGAGGAAACCGGCGTGTACAGGCCGCTTGTCCTGCATCTTTGGAATGCGATCACGGACATCGAGGTGGACGTCAGGGTGCCCGACAACCCGGCGCACGTTCCCGCGTACATAGCCCTTGCCCTGGATGCCACGAACACCAGGCCTTTCCTGCGTATGGGACAGATAGAGTGGGAAGGCATGGAGGAGGAAGCGCGGCACGCGTCCCTCACCCTGGGCGTGGACGGCCTGGGCGGGGTCCGGCTCTGCACGAGGAACGAGCAAGGAGATATTGCCGAGTGCACGCCCGGGCACGGCCCCCTCATGCCGCTCGTCGACATCCCGGAGGGCTCGATCGTCACCTACAGGATCTCAACGGACGATGACGATATCATCATCTTTCAGAACGCCGAGGAGAGGATCAGGGCGGCCAACGGCTTTCACCCGGGAGCGGCAAGGCTCCTCTTCCTCGGGTCCACGGACCTGGCCGTGGCGAGCGGTTCGTCCGAGATGTTCGTGCAGAGCGTCAAGGTCTACCAGGTGGCGGAGGACAGCGCGGCCAGAGTAATCTATGAAACCGCTTTTGATTCAGACCCCGGGTGGGAGACTGAGAACGCCGACCATTGCAGCCACAACGATGAGAGCGGCAGGATGGACATGGGCTGGTATTCAGCCACGGAGGAAACCTGTTCCTTCGACGTGCTGGAAAACGTCGCCGCATCGCGGTTCCAGATGCGCTTTGCCCTTGCCCTGGACGAAGCGGACCAGGACTCCTACTTCCTTCCGGGCCTGTGGGAGCCGGCCATGCATTTCGAGATGGGCACCGGGTTCGCGACGGGGACCATGACCACGGTAGAGGGGACCCATCTCGTGTTCCGGTCCTGCGACGGCCGGGAGGTGTCCGCGGATTACCAGTCCCCCGTCCCCGCGGAGGTCAGCGTAACGGCCGGCTACAGCCCGGAAGAAGGCTACGCCTACGCCCTTTTCCAGGACACCGCCTCCGGGGCCGACCTGTGGTCCTCGGTGAGGACCGACCCCTTCTGCTCAACGCTCACGCGCTTCGGGTTCACGACCAGGGATTACAATGAAATCGCGGGCGCCCATTCCCGGGGAAGCCTGGACAACGTGGTGATCACGGCCTTCGACGATTGACACACCCCCCCCGTTGGGTAGGGGCGACTTTAGTCGCCCGTATCTACCGGGTCCTGCGGGAGGCTAAAGCCTCCCCTACCCGAAGGAGAGAAAGGCGGGAGGCTAAAGCCTCCCCTACCCGAAGGAGAGAAAGGCGGGAGGCTAAAGCCTCCCCTACCCGGGCATGTGTTGTCAGATTACAGACTTTATCTTTTCCCGCAAATCCTTGAAGCGGTAGGGTTTCTGAATGAACCCGGCCAGCCCATCGCTGCGAAAACGCGAGACCGCGTCCTGCTCGCTGTAGCCGCTGGAAAGAATCACGCGGACCTCGCTCCTCAAGCGGCGCAGCTCCCTGAACGTCTCGTCGCCGCTCATGTGCGGCATGGTCATGTCGAGCAGCACGAACAGGATCTCGTGGGAACCGGCGCGGAAGAGGTCGATCGCCTCGCGGCCGTCGCTCGCCGTCAGCACGGTAAACCCCATGCGCTCGAGCATGCGCCCGGCCGTGACCCTGACCTCCTCCTCGTCATCCACGAGGAGCACGGTTCCCCTGCCGCACAGCAGGCCCGACGGCTCCCTTTCCCTCTTTTGCCTGACGGGCTTCGCGCTGATAGGAAAGAGCACCGTGAACGTGGAGCCGCGGCCCGGCGTGCTCTGCACCCGCAGCGCTCCCCCGTGGCCCCGCACGATGCCGGCCACGGCCGCAAGCCCGAGCCCCCGGCCCGTGAACTTCGTCGTGAAAAAGGGATCGAAAAGCTTCCCCTCGGTTTCACTGTCAAGGCCGCAGCCCGTGTCGCGGACCTGCAGGAAAGCATAGGTTCCGGGCCGGAGATTCTCGTTGATGGCGCTGGCGGAAAGAAATGCTTCGTCACAGTCCATGCATCCCGTCTTGACGTGGACAACCCCGATGCCTTCCCCGATTGCGTCCGCCGCGTTCGTGACCAGGTTCATGATGATCTGCTGGACCTGGGCCGTGTCCGCCTCAACGGGCGGAAGGTCCTGGGAAAGATTGCAGCGCAGCGTGATTTTCTTTGAAATCGACGCGTCGAGAAAATGGCCCATGTCCTTGACGGCGCTCGACAGGTCGATGGGTTTTACATCGAATTTTCCCTTGCCCGAGTACGCGAGCATCTGCTTGCACAGCTCCGCGGCGCGCATGGCGGCTTTTTCAATCTCTTCGATGCTCTCGCGGGCCGGCGAATCCCCGGGCGTGTCAAGCAGCGCGAGGCCGGCGCTCCCAAGGATCCCGGTGAGCAGGTTGTTGAAATCATGCGCAATCCCGCCCGCCATGACGCCCAGGCTTTCGAGCTTTTGCGCGTGCATGAGCTGGTCTGAAAGCTGCCTGCGCTCCTCCTCCTTCTTCCTGCGCTCCGTCACGTCCTTGCTGATCAGGATCACGGCCTCCACGTTCCGGCCGCTTTGTATGGGAAGGATGCGCGTCTCGTACCAGGCCGTGCCGGGCCCGCGCTCTCCCGTGCCCAGGATTTCAAACGAAAAGGGTATGCCCTCGATGAACGCCTGCTCCAGATGCTCGCGCATCATGTCGCGCTGCTCGGGCGCTATGTAGCCGTAGAGCTTTTTGCCGATGACATCCTTGACTGTAAGCCCGGACACGGTGTGATTGATGGCCCGTATTGTGCCGCCCCGATCCACGGTCATGACCACGTCGGGTATGTTCTCGACGAGCTGGCGCCAGTTCTTCTCGGAATCGCGCAGCTCCTTCTGCAGCTTTCTGAGCCCGGCCTGGGACTTTTCAAGCTCGGCTACCCGCCCCCTGAGCCCGGCCAGCTCGCTTCCAGGCGCCTTCTTCGTCATTTTCTTCTTTGTCCTTGTGGTCTTTGTCAAGAGCGATCCCCCAAAGCGGCATGGAGCTGATTAGCAGTAGAGCACATATTGCCTGCAATGCCAACACCTTGAAGAAAAGGGGCCGGAGCACTTTTTTCCGCCTGGTTTTTTTCACTGCAATAGGCTACACTTTTTTTAGTAGAGCCATGATCCGGGTTACGAACACCATTGCCATCGATGAAAGCGAGATCAAGCTGGAATTCGTCCGCTCGTCCGGACCCGGGGGCCAGAACGTCAACAAGGTCGCCACGGCCGTGCAGCTTCGATTCGACGTGAAAAACTCCCCTGCCCTGCCGGACGACGTGCGCAGCCGCCTGATTTGTATGGCCGGCAGACGGATGACAACGGCCGGCGTTCTCGTCGTCAAGGCGCAGCGGTTCCGGACGCAGGAACGCAACCGCGCCGACGCGATCGAAAGGCTGGTCGCGCTGGTCAGGCAAGCGGCAAAAAAACCGAAGAAGCGCATCGGGACGAAGCCTTCAGCGGCTGCCAGGAGAAGGCGTCTCGATGGCAAGCGGCGCCGCGGCGCGATCAAGAGTCTCCGACGGCCCGTCGCGCAGGATGATTAGAAGAAATGGTGCTGCGCGCCCTCGGCGCGCCCGGCAGGCCAAGGGCCTGCAGCTACAATGGTTTCTCAAGCTTTTCCAGGAGCGCGTCGGCCTTTATGCGGTTCATCTTGAAACCCAGGTCGTCGGGGCTCAGGCCCATGGCAAGCCCGAGAAGCTGGGGGTAGTAAAGCACGGGAAGGTTGTATTTCGTCTCCCGGATTTTCTCTATCTTCTTCTGGTTTCCCTCGAACATGACGCTGCAGAAAGGGCAAATGGTGATCATCGAATCCGCCTGCGCCTGCGCCACGGCGTCCAGCTTCCGCCCGGCAACGCCCAGGGCCGCCTGCTCCTTGATCCCGAGGATGCCTCCCCCGCAGCAGCCGAGAAAATTCTCATAAGTCACGGTCCGGGCGCCTGTCATCCTCACGAGCCTCTCGAGGCTGCCGGGGTTCTCCGGGTCTTCCGCGTCCTTCGCATGGCTTCTCGGGCGCAGGTAATGGCACCCGTAGTGAACCGCCACGCTCACGTTGTCCAGAGGCTTCCTGATCGCCCTGGCGATTTTTTCCTCGCCCACTTCATCGAGAAGCAGCCTCACGAAATGACTGACCTCCACGTTCCCCTCGTAGCGCAGGCCCAGCGGGGACAGGAGCTCGTTGACCCTGCCGAGCAGGGCTTCGTCCTCCTCCAGCTTCCTTTTCGTCTCGGACAGAAACCCGCTGCATGCGCTGCAGAGGCACGCGATGGAAAGATTCCGGCTTCCCGCGACAGCGAGGTTCCTGGCCGCCATGGCGGCGGCGGCATCCTCGCTCACCGCGCCGATGGGGTAGCCGCAGCACAGAAAATCATCAACATCGGCAAGCTCCATGCCCAGCTCTTGCGCCACTTTTCTGACGATCAGCTCGTAGTTGAGCGCCCTGACGGGAACGGTGCACCCGAGGAAGAGCGCGTGCGTCACTTCTCACCCCCCCCTTCCGGATCGTCCAGCCCCGCGCCCGCGAGGATTTTGACGATGGGATCGAGATCGTCTTTGAGAGGGGGCAGTGAAAGCTTGTCCCTCTTCTTGTTGTACGGCGTGACCTCGTAGAGGCGCCCGTACTTTTTGAGCTCCCCGATCTGGAGCACGTAGGATCGGTGCATGATCCCCTGTTCCACGGCCATGTTGCGCAGGATGACCATGATATCGCTCACCGCGACGCCCTGCGGGCAGCGGTCCGTGCAGGCCTGGCAGCCGGCGCACATCCACATGAACTCGCTTTTGTACACCTCGTCCCTCATGCCCAGGAGAATCATGCGCAGGACTTTTCGAGGATCAAAGGCCGGGTCCGCCGCCCTGACGGGGCAGGACGCCGTGCAGGTGCCGCAGCTGTAACAGGTGCGTATGCCCTCCCCGCCCTTTCTTGCCGCCACGCCGCGGACAAAGCCGGCATCAAGGTCGCCGGAGTCGATGACGCTTTTTTCGCTGTCTTCGGCCATATAAAATCGACCTTATATTCCCGGGTAGGGGAGGCTTTAGCCTCCCGCTTTCTCCTGCTCAGGGTAGGGGAGCCTTCAGGCTCCCGGGGAAAATGCCGGTAATCGGGCGGCTAAAGCCGCCCCTACCCGGAGGGCGGTAATCGGGCGGCTAAAGCCGCCCCTACCCCGGATTTCAATGTAATTCTTAAAACAGGTCGGAAAAGATATCAAGGGACGGGGATAAGATTTACATTCCCAGCACGATGTCGGCGCACTTAAACCCGCTGGCCACGGCGCCCTCGAGCGTGGCCGGCAGCCCCGTGTCCGTCCAGTCTCCGGCCAGAAGGATGCCGTTGCAGAGGAGGATGTCCGAAGACGGCCTGCGGTAGGAGCTGCACGGCAGAGGCGAAAACGTTGCCTTCCCGTCTTTCACGATCCTGGACGAAAGGACCCGGAAATCCGCCCTGTCCGGAAAACGCTCGCGCAGGTCCGTTGCTGCAAGCGCGACCAGCTCATCTTTCGGCTTTCCCATCAGCTCATGCGCGGCCGAGCAGACCAGGGCGTAGTCGTGCGGCCCGCCGCCGTTATGGTGCGCCAGCCCGGTCCTGTCGAATATCCAGTGAAAGCTCCCGCCCAGGATGCCCGCGTAGGCTGAATCGATGATCTTCCTGTCCGTGCGGATAAAGAGCGTCACGATGGGGGAAGCCCGGAGCGCGCCGATATCCTTCACGAGCCTCCCGCAAGGCCGCGTCTTCACATCGCGAAGGAGCGGGCCCAGCCCCCAGGCCGGAACAGCTGCTATAAACACCTCCCCTTCGACCTCATCTCCTCCTGCCAGCATCGCGGCCCGCGCCCTCCCCTTGTCCATGCGCAGCCCCGTGGCTTTTGTTTTGAGAAGCACCCTGCCGCCTTTCTCTTTAATGAGCTTCACTGCCGGAAGGGCCACGAGCTCGCCCAGCCCGACATCCGGAAGCTCGGGAAAGGAGTCATCCCCGCCCGAGAAAAATCCCAGCCGCAGGACAACTTCGAGCATGGAGGCCGACGCTTTCTCGGGCTGCTCGTTCAAGGCGGAAACAACGAGGGGGCGCCAGAACTTTTCGATCGCTTCATCCCTCTGCCCGCAGCGCTCCAGCCATTCCATGGCCGTAATCCTCTCCAGTTCCTCCCTTCCGGAAAGCGCGCCTTCCAGCACGGCCAGGCCGACCCGGCCAAGATCCAGCCTTGCCCTCCATCCCATGTGCGACAGGCCCAGCAGGCAGCCCATCATGCGAAGAGGAAGGGAAGCGGAAAACAGGCCCACGCTGCCGCTTTTTCCTCCGCCCTCGTAGAGGCCGACAGGACCCTCCACGCGCTTCAGGTGCGATCGCGTGCCCAGGATCTCGAGCAGCTTCTTTGTTTCCCTGTAGCAGCCAAGAAACAGGTGCTGGCCCCAATCGATCGGGATCCGCGACGTTCCGTCAGTAACGGACCTGGCCCTGCCCCCGGGCACGGGGGAGGACTCCAGGACCGTGACGCGATACCCTTCCTGCGAGAGCCTGACGGCTGCCGCGAGCCCGGACCATCCGGCCCCTATGACAACGATATTCCCCGGCATGATAATCAAAATCCCGGGTAGGGGCGACTTTAGTCGCCCTTTCCTTGCGGGAGGCTGAAGAGGCTGTGCCGCAACCCCCATGACCGACGGGTGTCATACAACATAGTGGTGCTGCACGCCCTTGGCGTGCCTGTATGTGGCGCGCCGAGGGCGCGCAGCACCAATTGCGACACAGCCTCTGAAGCCTCCCCTACCCTTGCTTTATGGGCCGCCTTCAGCGGGGCTTAAAGCCCCGCTCTGCGAGCGGTGTGAGGGGCCTACATCACGTGCATGGCCCCGAAAGTCGAGCTGACCGCGGTCTTTACCACCGACCTGATCTTCCTGCGTGTCGGCACCTTGACCTTGCCGTTCAAGAGACCGAAGTGCTTTTGTCTCAGCTCGTCGAGGATGGCCCTGTACGTGCCCGCCAGCAGATGGCAGAAATACAGTTTCAGCGAATCCAGCGGCGTCAGGACCCATTGTCCCATGTTAAAAAATGTTTCAGCCCTCTGCGCCTCGAATTGAAGCAGATTGAAGAGCTTCTTCTCGATCCTGAGCCGGAGAATATCATCCTCCGACACGTCGAAGCGCTCCAGGTCCTCCAGGGGAAGGTAAATGCGGCCCATGGCCGCGTCTTCCCTGATATCACGAAGAATGTTCGTGAGCTGTACGCCGATTCCCGTCAGCTCGGCATAGCGCAGCGCCGCCGCGCTTTTCACGCCCATGATTTCACAGCACGTGAAGCCCACGCTGGAAGCGACCCTGTAGCAATAGGCGTACAGCTCCTCGAAGGTCTCGTAGCGTTTTTTCGAAAGGTCCGTTTCCACGCCCTCGATGACGAGCTCGAAGTTTTCTATGGAGAGGTCGAATTCCCGGATCACGCCCCGGATCTCCTCACCCAGCGGCGTCAGCGCGGCGCCGCCCGTCATCTTTCCAAGCTCCTGCTTCCAGAACTCAATGCTTTGAAGGGCTGTCTCACGGTCATCCGCGTCGTCCACGCCGTCGTCCAGCTTTCTGCAGAACGCGTAAAATGTTTTCACGGCCCGGCGCTTGCCCTCCGGAAGAAAGAAGAACGACGAGGCAAAGTTTGAATTGGCCTGGCTCACGATCCTGTCGCTTACCGATCCGTTGCCGCCGCTGCCATTGAACACGATAAAATTCATCTCCCCCTCTCCATTCATAATCGTGTGTAGCTGCACGCCCTTGGCGTGCAGCTACAGGTGGGCCAAAGGGCCCGCAGCACCATTTTGTCTTCGCATCGAAGCCGCTCGCGTGATCCGGCTCGACGCTGTTTCTTTTGCGCTTCTTGCGAAAATAACCGCCATGTCATACGTCGTCAGGCTCGGTCTGCGCATCAGAATGTCCCTTCCCATTTTCTCAACGGACCGAAGAACTCCCAGCCCTCCCATCTGTACGGCCCTCAGGTAGAGCTCGCCGGGAAAACCTGCGACCTCCGGAAGATCGGCGGCCGACAGCATGAGCTCCCGCGTGCGGAAGACGAGCTCCGCCATGAGAGGCTCGAAACCGTGCTCGGGATTTCCGTCCATGATCCTGTCCGGGTCGACGCCGTATCCCGACGCCATTTCCTCGGGGATGTAAAGGCGGTCCCTTGCCCTGTCCACGGAGAGGTCCTGCCAGAAGTTGGCGAGCTGCAGTGCGCTGCAGGTGTTGTCGGACAGCGCCACGGCTCGCGGCGAATCTTTCTTCATGACCCTGAGCACGATTCGCCCCACCGGGTTCGCGCTCCTGCGGCAGTAATCCAGGACCTCGCCCAGCGTAGCGTAGCGGTTTTTCTTGCAGTCCTGCATGAACGCGCTGAGCAGGTCGAAGAAGGGCCCGGCATCCAGGGCGTGCCTGTCAATGGCCGCGGAAAGAGCGACGAAAACAGGATGCTGCACCTTCTCTCCCTGGAGGCACAGCTCCAGCTGCTTTTTCCACT
Source organism: Pseudomonadota bacterium (assembly GCA_043813155.1). Lineage (GTDB taxonomy): Bacteria > Myxococcota_A > Polyangia > DRWM01 > DRWM01 > JBDRLK01. The sequence continues at coordinate 15,043 of JBDRLK010000376.1, forward strand.
CGTAGAGCAGCTCGAGACCGATACCGTCGAAACAGGGCTCGTCCGCGAAATCATCGGCAACCCTGGAAAAACAATACACTGCCGCAAGCGTTCGTCGGGCCCCCTTTCCCGCGATTCCGCCGACAACCGGGAAGTTCTCGTAATGGGAGGCCGCGTAGCGCATGCACAGCCGCTCGCTCTCCTCGAGGGACCATGTGCCCTTCATGGGATAGGGATTGTTGAACTTCCATGGAATCATGGCACGCCTGTTGCAAAGCTGTGTTTCGAGTTGCTCATTCTTCGGCATGAATTCTATTGGCAATCTTTGTGCCAGAAAAAAGTGCCGGAAAACCCTCGATTTTTAGTGAGAATAAGCGCATGCTGGAAATTGATCGTGCATTTTCGCACACGGAGCCGCGGCCCATGGAGACAACAGCGGAAATTGAAGCCCTGAAAAAGAAGGTCGACGACGGCCTGGAATCGATGCTCTCCGGCATGGCCTGCCCTGAAATCCTTAAAAACGCAATGTCCCACTCGGTCCTGGCAGGCGGCAAAAGGCTCAGGCCCCTGATCACCATCGCAGCCTGCAGGCTTTTCGATAAAAAAGGGATCGATCCCGTGCCCGCCGCCTGCGCCATCGAATTCATCCATACCTACTCGCTGATCCATGACGATCTTCCGGCAATGGACAATGATTCCCTGCGCCGCGGCGTTCCCACCTGCCACATCGTTTTCGGGGAGGCCATGGCCATTCTGGCCGGGGATGCGCTTCTTACGGAGGCGTTCAATATTGTTTCGCGCGCTTATTGCGACCACCCTGAAACGGCCTGCGCGGCAATGAGGGAAATTGCCTCGGCCGCCGGGGCCGCCGGGATGGTGGGAGGCCAGGTTTACGACATCATGAACGAACAGGCGCGGCATGTCGAAGGCGGCACGGCAGAAAGCGACGGCGAGGACGTGGACCTGTTCAGGATTCACGAGATGAAAACCGGCGCCCTTCTCAAGGCGTGCTTTGTCACGGGAGGCATTATCGGCGGGGGCGGCGGGCAGGACCTCGACAGGCTCGCTCAATGCGGAGGCAAGGTCGGGCTCGCTTTCCAGGTAATCGACGACTGTCTCGATGCCACGGGCACGGATCAGCAGCTCGGAAAAAACGCGGGAAGCGACGCTGCGAAAGGCAAGCGCACCTTTATCGATCTCATGGGAAGGAAGAAAGCCATGAAGCTTGCCGGCGAGCTCGAAAAGGAAGCATTATCCCTGATCGCCCCCTACAAAGACCGCGGTGATTTGCTTGGCCGGCTTATCCGGAAGGCGGTCGAACGCGAGTTCTAGGATTAGCTCTTGAACTGTGAATTAATTTCTGAGCGAGCCCTGGGCGATGCCGCGACTCGCGTTGCGGGACCCTGAATATAAACTCTCCTGAAATCACGGTAACCAAGGAAAAGCTGATGCGTGTCCGGCGGGATGCTGTCCACGAGGGGCATCTTTTCAACCTTGTAGGAATTGTTCCGGCTCAGCCTGGCCGTGTGATCCCGGAACTTGAGATAGTCGGCAAATCCAATGTCCTTGCGTCTCGATATCCCGGAGAGGAGGCCGACTTTTCCTTCCCATATTTCACTGCCGGCGCCGATCATGCCTGTAAAGAACTCGGCGCACGAACCGCTGCCGTAGGAAAACATGCCGATCCGCTCTCCCGCGGCGCAATCACCCTTTATTTCGAGCAGAGAGGCCAGCGAAAGATAGAGCGAGCCGCAGTAAATGTTTCCTATTTCCTTTGCTCCGATTGTGCCGGGAAGCACCTTTTCATCGTAAATGCCCGCAAGCTCCTCCCCGGCGACCACCCTGCCGCTGATCCGCGCTTCTTCGTCAGCGATAACGTTGAGGGCCTTCCAGCTCATTTTGGGGAACGGCAGGTGGAACAGGAGGTAGGCGAGGTTCATGTAGCTCTCGCCTCCATTCCGCCTGTGGCGCCTGTAGGTCTCGGCGAGCGATTTCAGGTAGCATTCAACGGAATACTTGCCGTCCAC
>JBDRLK010000377.1:0-17978 GCA_043813155.1 Pseudomonadota bacterium
GCAAATCAGGGACCACCACTCTACTGCGGCCGCGCCTGTGGGCAATGAGGCGGGGTCCCTGCGGAAGCGGAAAATCGTTCCAGACGAAATGGCTTCCGTGGGGTGCACTTTGCGGCTTTCGTCCTCGCGCCCTCGTCGATGGTGCCCTGCTACGCCTCCATCGGGCGCTGCGGGCGCGCTCGCGATCCGGCTCCACATCCGCGGCCTCGCTACAAGGCTGGTCCCTAACTTGCGGGGCGCTGTACTTAGGAGTCACTCAAAAATTATTTCACCTTCCGGACGCCGATCCATCCCGCCTGGCTGCGTTGCTGCATCCCATCCCTCCTCGACGCAGAACGACTACGCCTCCGTCGGGATGGGGATCCCGCGCCTTGCCAGGCGGGCGCCTCGGCGCCCAGAAGAAGTCGTCGCATGTTTTGTTATACTGTCAACTAAAAATGTGAAATAATTTTTGAGTGACTCCTTAGCTGGCTTCGATAGAATTTCAAGAAACGGAACACAACGGGGAAAGTCTTTTCTTTTATGTTTACCAGCACGCAACGTGCCAGGCGTCGAGGTCCCAGTTCTTGATGAGCGTGGAGAAGCCAAGCTCGTTTGCCCGGGGGCAGATCGTGTCCGCGAGACCGGCACCGCCGTATTCAACGTGGAACACGGCCTTGCCGTCTTCTATGAATGGAAGGAGCGTGTCGCACTCGTCCCAGTCAAAGCACTCCTCGTTGAGCGCCCAGTCAAAGTGATCCACGAGGTCCTCGACCTGGTCCAGGTCGTTCTTCAGGCCCACGCTCAGTCCGCGGGCGTGGGCCTCGGTTGCCAGGAACATGTTGTAGTCGAGCTGGTCCGCGTAGCTCAGGTCGAACCCCGTGTCGTTATCGTGCCCGTCCACGTTGTCGGGCTCCACGCCGTCGCATTCCTTGGACATGGCGATGTCGAGGCGATCCTTCATGATCTCGCGGACCACGGTGTTGCGGATGTCGAGCCACTTCTCCCCTTCCCAGTCGTCCAGATCGCTGCCCAGGGCCGCTTCCGGAAAACGCGAGGCGTCCTCGCGCCAGTCCTCGTAGCTTCCCGCACTGAAGTAGCAGATGACGATGCGGCCGTCGGCGTGCAGCGCGTTGATTGTCTCCTGCGGCGCGTCGAAAAGATCGATGTCGTACATGGCCACAGCGAAGCTCGTGTTGACGGGATAGTCCGTGAGCTGCCATTGCCAGGTCGTGCCGGGCGAAGGGCTCCAGATTTCGGGCGCGGTTGCGTCATCCGCCGGCGCGTCTGCCGGTGCGTCGGGAGCATCCGCTTCGATCGGAACGTCGAGAGGAACGTCCTGCGGCACATCCGGCTGCGTGTCGGCCATGTCGGCAACGTCTGCCGGCACGTCGAGCGGCGTATCGGCCGCGTCCTGCGATCCGCTGTCCCCGTTGCAGCCGCCGGCCGCGGCGGCCGCCGCGGCGGCAAAAAGAAATAATAGGGTGCGGGCTTTCTTCTTTTTCATAATAAAACTATTCTATTCCAACAGGAGGTCAAAGGGAACACCATGGGAGAAATTAAGGGATCATGCGAACCGTAGCCATCATCTGTCTTGTCCTGGCTTTTCAGGCCGGGTGCAAATCGAGCCTGGAAGAAGCGATAAAGCACAATGACGAGGGTGAATTCGACAAGGCAAGGGAGCTGGCGCTCGAGGCCTGCGACAGGGGAGAGGGAGGGGGATGCAGTCTTCTGGCCTGGCTGTGGAGGAACGGCGAAGGCGGGGCCGCGGACATGGATCAGGCAAGGGACTACTTTCTCAAGGCCTGCCACAGGGACCAGGCGGACGCGTGCAATGAGGCGGGGATCATGTGGTTTGCGGGCCGGGGCGGAAAGCGCGACGGTGCGGAAGCGCGCCATTATTTTGAAAAAGCCTGCGGCGGCGGCAGCGCGGCCGGCTGCAACAACCTGGGCGCCATGTGGTTCGCGGGGGACGGCGGCCTGCCCAATAAGCCCAAGGCGGCGGACTATTTCGACAAGGCATGCGAGGGCGGCGACGCCAGGGCGTGCGACACGCTGGGCGAGCTGTGGTTCCTGGGCAAGGGCGTTTCCGAGGACAGGAAAAAATCACGCGCGTTCTATTCAAAGGCATGCGACCTGGGCGACGCCAGGGGCTGTTTCGACTTTCGCCAGATGTGGAGCCGGGGCGAAGGCGGGCCAAAGGACATGGAAAAGGCAGCGCAGCTCGATGTCAAGGTCAGGAAGCTGGCAAAAGAGGAATGTGACGCCGGAAATTCATGGAGCTGCATCAAGATGGCCGAGCAGTGGAGGGTCGGCCATGGCGGAGAAAAGGACGAGGCTAAGGCAAGGCAGTATTTCCTGAAAGCTTGCGACATGGGAGACGGTGCGGGCTGCCTGTTCTTGGCGGGCATGTGGGAGAAGGGCCTGGGCGGGCCAAAGGACCTGGCAAAGGCCGATGAGCTCAATGCCAGGGGGTTCGGCACGCCGGTCCCCATAGGAAGCCCGGAGGTTCACGACAGGCTGTCGCATGGAAAGAAACCGGGCGCGAAAAAACCTGTGATACCCAGTCGCACCCCATGACGAATTATTTTTGCGTTGACTTGAAAACAAATATACATAATAATGTGATGGGTAGAAGCAGGGTGTGACCTTGAAACGGTTTCTATACGGTACATTTATCCTTCCCGGACTGCTGATAGCGGCGGCGTCATGCGCCAAAGCGCAGAATAACGGGCTGGACGGCGCGATTGACGGGGTCGGCGGCGACTATGCCGATTACTGGTGGGAGATCGTATCCGACTCAATGGATCTTTTCGCCGAGGAGATTCCCGTTACCTGCGACGCGTCCAACCCGTGCCCCATCGGGCTGGAGTGCTGCTCCGGGGTATGCGTCAGCACGAGCACCGACCGCCTGAACTGCGGCGCATGCGGCCATGCGTGCGCGGCCGTTGAAATATGCTACATGGGCATGTGCATCATCGAGTGCCCTTCCGGGACCGTTGAATGCGGCGATATCTGCGCGGACTTCAACACCGACCGCAATAACTGCGGCGGCTGCGGAAACGTGTGCGGCCCGGGCCTTTCCTGCTGCGGCGCGATGTGCGTGGACACGGAGGTCGACCCCACAAACTGCGGGGCCTGCGGAAACGCGTGCCCTTCGGGCCAGGTGTGCCTCGAGTCTGCCTGCGTGCCCGACCCCTGCGGCTGCGCGCCAGGCCTCACCTGCTGCGCCGAGGTCTGCGTGGACACGGGCACGGACGTGGTAAACTGCGGCACCTGCGGCCACCACTGCCCTGAGGGCGAGCCCTGCATGGCGGGCGAGTGCGGGTGCCCGGCGGGGTTCGGCAACTGCAACGGCTCGCTGACCGACGGCTGCGAGACGGGCCTGCTGGGCGATCCGAACAACTGCGGGGCCTGCGGCAACCGGTGCAACGCCAATGCCTATTGCAGCGGCGGGACGTGCATTTGCAACACCAACTTCGACAACTGCAACGGGAGCTGGGCCGACGGGTGCGAGACCGGCACGCTGAGCGACGCGAACAACTGCGGGGCCTGCGGCAACCGGTGCGGCGCGAACGCGGTCTGCACCTCGGGAGCGTGCAGGTGCGTCGACCCCTACGACAACTGCACCGGGGGGTGGACCGACGGCTGCGAGACGAACATAACCTCGGACGCGAACAACTGCGGGGCCTGCGGCGTGAGGTGCGGCACGCACGCCTCCTGCATTTCCAGCACGTGCACGTGCGCCGAGGGCTACAACAACTGCAACGGAAGCTGGACCGACGGCTGCGAGGGCACGGGCGAGATCGAGTGCTCGTCCGGAGAGACAACGACTTCAGGATGCGGGTCCTGCCAGCAAAGAACCTGCACAAGCTCCTGCAACTGGGGCCCATGCGATGATTGCACGTGCTCGGCCTACAACAGCTGCGGCTCTTCCTGCAACCTCGGGTTCCATTCTTCGAGATACTACTATTCGTCGAGCTGCGGAAGCTGCTGCGCCAACAACGCCGTTGACTGCGACCCGAACTGCGGCAGCTCATTCACCGGCTGCGGCTCCTCCTGCCCGGAAAGCTATCACTCCACGCGCTATGCCTACTCTTCGAGCTGCGGAAGCTGCTGCGCCAACAACTCCGTCACGTGCGAGCTGACGGCAGGCGACACATTCACGGCCTGCGGATCTTCCTGCCCTTCCGATTACCACGTGACGCGTTATGCCTACTCGTCGAGCTGCGGGAGCTGCTGCGCCAATAATTCGGTCACGTGCGAGGTGACTTCCGGCAGCTCCTTCACCTCCTGCGGCATGTCATGCCCGTCCAATTACCACCCTACGCGCTATGCCTACTCGTCGAGCTGCGGGAGCTGCTGTGCGAACAACTCTACAACCTGCGAGCTGAATGAAGGAGCTTCCTTCTTTTCATGTGGTTCATCCTGCCCGTCCGGCTACCACGTGACCGGTTATTCCTACTCTTCGAGCTGCGGAAGCTGCTGCGCCAACAATGCCGTGAATTGTGCCGCAGATTAGCAGCAGGCCGGCGAATCTTGCATTCATTCAAGCGGAGGAAGAAATGACAGTGGTAAAACTGTTGGCTGTCATCGCGGCAATGGCCTGCATCGAGCTTTGCCTCAGCGCCTGCGGAAACGGCAACGGCGGAACGGGCGACGCTGACGCGGACGAGGCGACGGACACGGCCGGAGAGGCTCCCGATGTCGACGAGGAGGGCGACGCCGCGGAAATGCAGGACGCGGACGACCTTGACGTGGACGAGGAGGAGGAGATCGAGCCGTGCACCGACCCGGTCGCGTGCCCGGACCTGCTGGCTTTGTACTGCGAGGGCATGGACCCGGCGGAGAGCGCCGAGGAGGCCGTGCTGTCCTACCACATTCCCGGGGACGTCTTTTTCATAGACGCGTCGCCGTACGGCGGCTGGCAGGACGGTGACGTCGAAGCCACGTGCTTCGACCCGCTCCATCCCTTTGTCCTGCGAACAATCCGCGTTTACCTGGCCCAGGCCGGGCAGGCCGAGATCCACCTGTGGGCCGACTACGGCGGGAGCTGGCCCGACTTCGACGCCGATCTCGTGGAGCCCATGATCGCCGAAGCCGAAGCCGGGGGCTGGGTGGACATCGAGCTCGAGCAGGCAATCGAGATCAAGCCCTACCAGAGGGTGTGGGTGGGAAGGGTCCACACGCCGGGCGCGCCGCTGCTGGGCTGCGACGAGGGGGACCCCTTTCTCCTGGACCCGGACACCGAGACCTGGGCCTACACGAACAGGAGCAAGACGCGCTACCAGTGGGTCGTGGATTATTACGCTGGAAACGGCGACTTTGAGTGGCTCGCCTCGCCTTACACATATCTTGTAGAACTGGTGGGCGATACCATCTGCCGGGCCGGGGACCGGGAATTTGCCGATGTTTCAGGCGAGGCTTTTCCCGACCCGATCTTCGCGACCCGCGTGAGCTGGGGCGACCTGGACGGCGACGGCTACGACGACTTCATGATCCACAACCACCGCTTTCCGGACGAGCCGAAGGAAAGGCTGCTTCGCAACGCGGGCGACGGCAGCTTCGCGGAATGGCCGGGCGAGGCCGGCCTGACCGGCCGCGGCTCCAATTTCGCGACTTTCGCCGACGTTGACAATGACGGGCACCAGGACGTGCTGCTGTCGGTTTATTACAATATCGAGACCAATCCCGACCCCGCGTGGGTGGACGCGCTCATGATCAACGACGGGACCGGGCATTTCGTGGAAAAGGAGGACGCGAACGTGGCCAACGGCTCCACCACGGCCACGGCGGCCTTTGCCGACTATGACGCGGACGGCCGGCTGGACATCTTTGCCGGGAACACGCGCCACCACGGCGAGGGCGAGCACTATGACCAGGCCATGAAGGACACGCTCCAGCGCAACAACGGCGACGCAACCTTCACCGACGTGACCGACGGCGCGGGCATGTCGAATCAGCCCAGCACGCTCTACCCTGGCTATCCGGGGTTCTACACGCTGACCAACGGCGCGGTCTGGACAGACTATGACGGCGACGGCGACATCGACCTGTACGTGGCCAACTACGGCCTGGCGGGCAACTTCATGTGGGAGAACCGCGGCGACGGCACGTTCCTGGAAGTCGCGGCGCTGCGCAACCTCCAGGGCGACAACCGCGACGGCCGGCAGGCCGACGGCACGAGCTTCGGCGCCCTTTGGGCCGACTACGATAATGACGGCGACATGGACCTGTTCCAGGCCGAGATCTCCCATCCCCGCTACCACAAGTACGGCAGCGACACCTCGTCGCTTCGCCGCAACCCCGGCGGCGCGGAGCCGGTTTTCGAGATCGTCACCGGGGAAGCCGGGATCGTGTGGGACGAGGGGGACTACGAGGTCTCCTGGGTGGATTATGACAACGACGGCCTCCTGGACCTTTTCATCTCGTCGTGCTACGGGCTTCACTACTCGCGCCTGTACCGCCAGAACCCCGACCACACGTTCACGGACTGGACCTATTTTACGGGCACGTGGATGATGAACGCAAAGAGCCACGCCTGGGCCGACTATGACCGCGACGGGGACCAGGACCTTCTGGTCTGCAGCCGCCAGCCGGGCCTGTCCATGCTGCTTTATCGCAACGACGTGGGGCAGGACAGCGCGTGGCTTTCGGTGCGGCTCGTGGGCGTGACGGACGCGCGGGACGGCATCGGCTCGAAGGTCGGTGTCACGACCGAAGGAGGCCTGACCATGGTCCGCGAGGTCCGGGCCGGCGGCGGCCATACGCGCCAGGACTCGCTTCCCGTGGAGTTCGGCCTGGGCGCCGAAGAGACGCCCGTGACCCTGACCGTCACGTGGCCCACCGGCCACGTGGATGAATACGAGGGAGTCGAGGCCCGCCGGTTCGCCGTGGTCACGCAGGACGCGGACGCGGTCGCGTACGAGGACTGAATCTACTGCACCGTGAAGTCGCCCCTGCCCCCGAAGGGCAGGGGAGGCTTCAGCCTCCCTTTTCGTCAGGCTCGTCGCATGGTGTCAACTTTTATACTCACTCGCCTGACAGGAATGTCAGCGACAGGAATGTCCGATAAACTGTCGGGCCGTTCGACGCGACAAAACCCGGATAGTGCTCTGTTCATGAGGGTTTTCAGTGGTCCGCGGGCCGGGACCGGAGGTGGCACGGCCTTTGCAATTCCATGATTGCATGCACGCTGAAAGGAGAACACGATGAACCGCAAGACACACAACACACAAAAATCCGCAATACAGCTGCTGCCGGCATTAATCCTGGTGCTCGGCGCACCGGCCGCCTGCTCCGGCACGGGCGGATCGGCCGACAGCATGATAGCGCCCGAGCCTGAAAACAAGGACAACAGGGAGATCGAGGAGTCCGATCTTTACAAGCTCGTGGGAGACTGGCTCTACGTACAGAATCCCACGACCGGCCTGAACGTCATCGATGTCTCGAACCCTGACGAGCCTGCCGAGCCGATCCGGCTCGGTGTCACGGGCGAGGCCGGCGAGCTGTACGTGCGCGGCGACCACGCGCTGATCGTGTTCAAGCGCGCGGAAAGCTTCGCGTGCGACGTGCCGAGCGGCATGCAGGGATGGGAATACTCGACGTCGAGCGAGCTCGTGGTCGCTGCCTCGACCACGTCCGAGCCAAGGGTCGCGGCGCGCTTCTGTATCCCCGGCCTCATGGTGTCGAGCAGGATCGTCGGCGACATCCTCTACCTGGTCACCTCGAACGCCGATCTTTATCCCACGGCGTACAACACGTGGCTCTACTCGTTCAATATCGCAAATCCCGACCAGCCCCACATGGCCGACTTCCGCAACGACCTGGACGGTCTTTCCCACGAGGTGCACGTAACCGAAAAGGCGATCTTCATTGCCCAGGACAACGGGAGCAATGGAACGAAAATCCGTTACATCGATATCTCTGACCCCGAGGGCGTGATGGAGGAGCGCGGCGAGATCGACGTGAGCGGTGCGCCGCAGGGACGCTTCCACATGGATGCTTACAGGAATATGTTCAGGATCGTCACGTTCGAAGGGACATGGTCCGGGACCAGCCTGCACGTCATCGACGTGGCCGATCCTGACAACATGCGTCTCATGAGCAAGATCACCGGCCTTGCCGAGGCCGAGGAGCTCTGGGGCACGCGCTTCGACGGCGAAAAGGTCTATATCGTGACCTATGACGGCATGGTGAGGCAAACGGACCCCCTCTGGGTCATTTCGCTCGAGGACCCGGAAAGCCCGCTCGTCCTGGGCGAGCTGGAAATTCCCGGCTGGAGCAATTACATCTTCCCGCGCGGCGACAGGCTCGTGGCCGTGGGCCGCGGCGACATGGGGGACGGCGTCGCGGTCACTCTCTACGACGTGTCCGATCCCACGGCGCCGGCCGAGCTCAGCAGGGTGCAGCTCGGCGCCTGGGACGCGTCATCCGAGGCCAACACGGATTACAGGGGCGTTCGCATCGTGGACGACGAGGCTTTCGGCGAAAACCCTTTAATCGCCGTGCCCTACTCCGACACGACCTACTACGACGGCGAGTGCCACTTCATCAACTACATCCAGGTCATCGATCTTCTCGAATCCGCTTTGGCCCAGCGCGGCAACATCGTGCAGGACGGCGTGGTTCGCCGCACCGTGCCCATCGGCAGCAAGCTCTATTCGATCTCCGACATGAAAGTTTCGGCCATCGACATCTCCGACCGCGGCAGGCTCGTTGCCGCGGCAAGCGTGACCGTGAGCGACGAGACCGAGGAGCCCATGTGCGGCTGGCTGGGTGACGATACCTGGGAAAGCGATTTTCCGTTCCCCCTGCCTTTCGGCTGCAGCATGGCCCCGGCCGGGCAGCCTTCCGGCCTTCCGCTGGTGCTCATGCTCGCGGGCCTGGCAGCGTTTTTCGCGATCCGCAGGCTGCGTGGCAACTGATCCTCGTGCAAAAGTCATCCAGCAATGAATATCCGAGCCCTCCCGATACTCCTTCCGGTTTTCCTGGCAGCCCAGGGCTGCTATGCAAGCGGCGGCATGTCTTACGAACCGGGCGCGCAGGACGCGCACCAGGACGCGGACAGGCCGGACAATGCGCTTGATGCCGATATTGCCGACGTTACGGACGCTGCCGGGGATGACGTTCTCCACGACTGACGTTTTTATTCAAGCACCATTCGTATTACAGCGGCGGGCCGGCGTTTTCGCCGAGCATGACTTCGCGTATGACGGTCACGGGCGCCGGGCCGCAGGAAAGAAAGGTGTCGTGAAATTCCTTGAGGCTGTATGGGAAGCTCCTTTTCGAGATTTGCCATGGCCCGGTCGAGGTATGCGGGCGCGGCCTCGGCGATCTCGATAAGGCTCTGGGCGCGCTCGTCGATGGGCTTGTAATCGCGGCTGATGTAGTTGATCAGGCCGTAGGCACCCAGTGGAACCATGGGGCTCGTAACATGCAGGCGCAGGACCTCGAAATAGAAAAGCCCGTCACGGATGATGGACAGGAGAATGTCGCGCTCGATTCGCTGCTGCATGGGCAGCGCGTGCTTGTCGAACGCCTCAAAAGTATCCCTGGCCCCGCGCAGCCTTGCCAGCTCCGCGGCAACGGCCTCGGGCGAATTGTCGGGCAGCTTCCCGTCATATTCGTGAAACCCCATGCCTGCCGCCAAGTCCGGCCGGAAATCGAAGGTGGCGTGGTAAAAGGTTTCGGCCGCCTCTTCGAACTCCGCCTTCGCTTTCCCGCCGGGCATGTCGCCGGCCGGCCCTTTTGCGCCCTTTCCGGACGACCCGCCGCATGCCGCGGCCGCCGTGCAGGTAATGAGAATCCACACAGGCGGCGCGCACATCCGGCACCACCTGCAAACCGGTTTCAGAGGCTTGGATGATGGTGAGTTGATCATGGTGGCCATGAAATCACATTTAGAAAAATCAATCAAGAAGCGCCCGTGCGCACCACGACCGTACCGGCCATCCGGTCGCCCACCCTCTTTCTTTTGTCCGACCCTGTCATGGCCGCGAAGCAGACGCCGCAGGTGAGCATGGTGTCGATAAAACGCGCGAGATTGCGCACCAGGGACTGCCTGACATGATAAAGCATTATTGCCCCCGTGTCAGCAGTTTTCATCAGCAGTTTTCTTCGTTGACGGTTTTGGCAGGGTTGTATAGGATAGTGAGTCATGGATAAGAAAAAGAAAGTTGTCCTGGTCGATGACGAGGAAGACTTCTGTTTTTTCGTGAAGGCGAACCTGGAGAACACGGGCGAGCTGGACGTGATCACAGCGGCGAGCGGGAAGGAGGGGATCGAGCTCGTGCTGCGGGAAAAACCGGATGTCGTCATCCTGGACCTTTTCATGCCAGGAATGTCCGGCAGGCAGGTGGCCGAAACGCTGCGAGGCCGGGTCGAAACGCAAAGCCTCCCGATCATTTTTTTCACGGCCATGGCGGGCGAGGAGGACATGAAGCGCGAGCTCGTGGAATCAATCGGCGCATGCGAGTTCCTGCTCAAGCCCGTGACGACGGACAGGCTCCTGGACGCGATCAGGAAAATAACATGAAAGACGAGGGGAAAACCAAGGCCCGGCTCATTAAAGAGCTCAAAGCGCTCAGGCGGGACATAAGGAAGCTCGAAGCGTCGAAGCAGGGGCTCGAGAAGGCCGAGGAGCGGGCAAAGTGGGCCTATGAAAAGCTGCGGGAGACGCAGGGCCAGCTGATCCAGAACGAAAAGATGGCTGCCCTCGGTCGGCTGGCGTCCGGCTTTGCCCATGAAATAAGAAACCCGCTGGAAATCATCCTCATGGGCGTGGAGTTTTTGGACAACAGGATAGCGGACGATGACAGGATGTCCAAGATGTCCGTGGACAAGATAAAAAAGAGCGTGGAGCGGGCGGGCAGGATCATCACGGACATGCTGCAGTTCTCCGGGACGAAAAAGCCCGAGTTCGCATCCATTGACGTGTGCGGCCTCCTGGATGAGACCAGGAGCCTGATCGAGCACAGGGCCCGGGCGAACAAGGTGGGCGTTAAAGTGGATTGCTCCGGAGGGGGCATGGCCATAGAGGCCGACAGCGGCCTGCTGCAGCAGGTGTTCCTCAACCTCTTCATCAATGCCATCGACGCCATGCCCGAAGGCGGCAATCTCATCGTCAGGGTTTATGACAAAACAGCCGACACGGTGGGCTACAAGATCGGCTACAGGGTCAGCGACTATTTTCAGATCGGCGGCAGGATGGTCGTGGTGGAGGTCGAGGACACGGGCACGGGCATTCCGGAGGATCAGCTCACGAAAGTCTTTGACTGCTTCTTCACCACCAAGCAGTCAGGGAAGGGCACGGGCCTGGGGCTCAGCCTGGCCAACCTGATCGTGGACTGGCACAAGGGGACGATCGAGGTAAAGAGCGAGCAGGGCAGGGGCACGAAGTTCACGGTGAATCTTCAGCCCGCCGGAAGAGGGGCGTCATGAAAAAAAAGGCATCGAAGACAGGAAAACCGCGCCGGGGACGCCGGTCGGCCAAGATGGCCTTCCTTGCGAAGCTGGCTCCGGGCCTGATTCACGAGATCAACAATCCCGTGGCCGTGATATCCGCGGCCGCGCAATTTCTGGAGAGATCGGCGGAAAAGGGCAGGCTTTCCGGTGACATGGACAGGGAAGATTTTACGCTGATCCTTGGAAAAATCAGCAAGTCCGCCGACAAGATCGGCAATATCCTGGAAAGCTTTCTTTTGTACAGCAGGGCCGGCAACGTGCAATGCGAGGCCCTGGATGCGGGCGCGCTTGTCGAGGCCGCGCTTGCGTCGGCGAGCGTCAGGCCGCTTCTTTCAACCATCGAGGTTACAGCTCAGATACGCAGGGGAAAGCTGGCGATCAACGGCGACCGGAAAAAGCTGGCGCGGATTTTTTGTAACGTGATCGAGAATGCGGCGGAGGCCATGGGGGAGGGCGGCCGGCTCATGGTGAAAACCGGAAGGAGAAAGGGCATGGCCGTCATCGATTTCGAGGACAGCGGAGAGGGCATTGCCGGGGAAAATCCCGGCAGCGTGTTCGAGCCCTTTTTCTCGACGAAGAAGGGAAAAGCCGGGCTGGGGCTTGCGGAGTGCAGGGCCGTGGCGGAGGCTCACGGCGGCAGCGTGGACATAAAAAGCCGGGGAAAGGGCAGGGGGACGAAGGTTGTGATCAGCCTGCCGCTATCCCGCTAACCGGGGGTAGGGGAGCCTTCAGGCTCCCTCAAGCATTGTCTCCTCGGGCGGCTGAAGCCGCCCCTACCCACGTTTTTGGAAAAAGGTATCAGTCGGTTCTCATGCTGAAGATTTCGCGGGCGCCCTTCCCGTCCATCCAGCTGACGAACATGGGGCAGCAGTAGGCGTCATGGATGGGTTTTGCTTCGACCTTGGACTTGCTCGTGGGGAAGGAGATAAGGTAGATTACGTTCCAGACCCTTCCTTCGTTGTCCCTGGCGGACAGGAAGATGCCGGTGTCCAGGTTTTCCCCGCCCACGTATGGATCGATCATTCCGTTGTTGTTCTCGATCATGGATTTCAGCTCAATGCTGACGTAGACAGGCTCCGAGCCCTTCCGGACCAGAATCAGCTGGGCCACCCTCCTGCCGTTCAAGCGAAGATTCTCGGCCGTCAGAAACACGCCGAACTTGTTCTTGCCGTAAACGACCTTGATGAAGGGGTGAAGGGGCGCAGCGCCTTCATCGTGCCTGATCTCGAGCCTGCCCGTGTAATGGCCCGCGTTGAAAAGGTAGATGTATTCCATGTTGTCGGCCGTCACCGCGCTCACGATATTGCCGTTGATATAGCCGTGCGAGGCAACGATGTTGGTCGCGCTGCGCTGCTTGAGCGCTGCAATGAAGTCGGCCTCGGACATCATTTTCCTGATGACCAGCTTCTTCTCTTTGATATCGGGCTGCTTCGCGGTCTCGTACGCGGGCAGGTAGGCCGGGGAGCAGTACGCTGCGGACACGAGGACGGCCGCGGCCATGAGGATGTTTGAAAACGCCGTGATTGCCCTTTTTGCCGTCATTGTTTCCTTGATTGTCTTCTTCATGCCTCATTGTAAATGCAATGGGTGTGCCATCAGGCAGAATCGGGAAAGATATCGGATTGAACTATGCCAGGTGCTGTTAAACCCCGCTTGATATAAAGCTTTTCCGGTGATTCTGATGAAAAGAGCTCGTGCTCGAGTTTTTGCCGGCTGATCATGATAATGGGACAGAAACGGGACACTTCCGGGACAGGTTGGACGGCTGCGTCCCAATCGCGGGCCGGACGCTAAATGCCCAGGCTTTTCATTTTCCTGTACAGGGCTTTTCGGTTAACGCCGAGGATTTTTGCCGCCTTTGTCTTGTTGCCCCCGGCCAGGCTGAGGGCGTTGTTGATGAGGTCACGCTCGAATTTATTCGTCATGTCCTCGTAGGACGCGCCCTTGCCCAAAGTCTTCTCAACGTCGAGTGTGTCAACGGGCCTGGCCAGGTTCGAGGAAAGGCTTTCAGGCGCAACGAGGTCGGAATCGGTCAGCAGCACCGCCCTGCGGACAGCATTTCTCAGCTCGCGTATGTTGCCGGGCCAGTAGTAATCCAGGAGAAGCTCCATGGCCTGCGGTGAAATGCCTTTGATTTGCTTTTCGAACTGAACGCCTGCTTCCTGCGCAAAGTGCCGGGCCAGCTCCGGGATATCGTCCTTCCTCTCCCGCAGCGGGGGGAGGTCCAGGCTGAACTCATTAAGGCGGTGAAACAGGTCCTGCCGGAATTTTCCCTGCCCGGAGGCTTCGTGAAGATCGATATTGGATGCCGCGATGATTCTCACGTCCACCTCGAGATCTTTTTTTCCGCCCAGGTGCTGCAGCTTCTTTTCCTGGATCACGCGAAGAAGCTTGGGCTGGATGGCCAGGGGCAGGTTCGCGATCTCGTCGAAGAACAGGGTGCCGCCGTTGGCAAGCTCGAACTTGCCTTCCTTGCGCTCGCCCGCCCCGCTGAACGCGCCTTTTTCATAACCGAAAAGCTCGCTTTCCGACAGGGTTTCCGGGATCGCGCCGCAGTCCATGGCAAGGAAGGGGTTGTTTTTCCTTCGGCTTTTTTCGTGGATCAGCCTTGCGACGACCTCCTTGCCCGTTCCGCTTTCCCCCTGGATGAGCACGGTGACGTCCGTGGGCGCGACGATATCCACCTGCTTGTGGATCATGGCCACCTGGCGGCTTTTTCCGATGAGCCGGCCGCCGGCCGGCCGCCGGGCGCCTCGTTTTGCCTCAGGCTGTTTTTCTTCATCGGGGACGGGCGATCTTTTCTGAAGAGCCTCCCTGATGACGATCATCAGCTCGTCGTTGTCAAAGGGCTTGGTGATGTAATCGTATGCCCCGAGCTTCATGGCCCTGACCGCCCCTTTCACATCGCCGAAGGCCGTGATCATGATGACGGGAAGATCCGCGCTGGCCTTGCGGGCCTTCTCGAGCACGTCCATGCCGTCCATGTCCGGCAGCTTCACGTCCAGGAGCATGAGGTCGGGGGACCCGGGCCTGATTTTTTCCAGCGCGCTTCTGCCGTTGTCAGCGGTGTCGGTTTTATACCCTTCCAGCTTCACTATGGATGACAGGAGAGAAAGGATGTCCTCGTTGTCGTCAACGATAAGTATTTTTTCGGCCGCCATGGTTCTCCACTGAATCTATCACGGCATTTGCGCTCAATGCAAGCCATTGCGGCGGCTGCGCAGGCATTAAAGATTAAAGGCAGAAATGGGATATGACTTTTTTAAATATGCTCACGCCCGCTTCGAGCTGCTCGAGGGTGATGAACTCGTCCGGGGCATGGGCCTGCTCGATGCTGCCCGGCCCGCAGAGAACGGCCGGGATCCCGCCGGCCGTGTAATCAACGGCCTCTGACATGTACGATACCCCGGACGGCTCCGTGCCCAGGATTGATTTAAGCGTGCGAACGAGCTCGTGGTCCTCGGGAACGTCGAGCGGCTGCTGGCTTTCGGCCTGGATGATCTCGCCGCGCCAGGCCGGGTCGGCCGCCCTGCATTGCTCCATCAAGCCTTCCAGCCACGCTCGCAACCTTGCGTCGCCGCCGTGGCCCGGAATGGTGCGGAAATTGATGAACACCTCGCAGCGGTCGGGAATGACGTTCCACTTGCGGCCGCCTTCGATCACCGTGGGCTTGACCGTCGTGTGCCCCAGCAGGGGGTGGGTCTGCGCTTTCAGCTCCTCCTGCAGGTTCTTCACCTGCCGCAGCAGGTCCGCGGCCATGTAAATGGCGTTGAGGCCTTTTTCCGGAAGGCTGCTGTGGGCCGACCGGCCGAAAACCGCGACTTTCGCCTTGCCCACGCCCTTGTGGCATCGCACGAGGCGCATGAGCGTGGGCTCGGCCACAACACAAAAGGCAGCTTCGCCGGGCGTGACCAGGCCTTCGCCCAGGACGCGCGATACAAACCAGCCGCCCGTGTCCTCGCCGGCTGTGAAAACCAAAGTCAGCTGACGCTTGAATGGCCTGTCGATCAGGTCCGCCGCGGCCTTCAGGATACAGGCATCCGGCCCTTTCATGTCGGCCGAGCCGCGGCCGTACAGCTTTCCGTCCCTGACCACGGGCTCGAAGGGCCGGGTCACGGTCCACTGGTCCGGGTCGCCGGCAGGAACCACATCGATGTGCCCGGACAGGACCAGGCCCGGTCCCCTGCCTTCGCCGATCCTGGCGACAACATTGGCCCGCTCCGGAGCCACGTGCTGCAGCTCGGCATCGACGCCGATCCCGCGAAGATAATCCCTGATCCATTCGGCAAGCGGCAGCTCCCGCGTGGGCGGCCCGGAGGTATCGAAGGCAATCATCTCCTTCGCGATAAAGAGGGGGTCAGACCTTGCATTTTGCATTTTACCCCGCAATTCTATGAAATAATTTCATAGTTTGGAAGGGTAAAATTCAAGATTCACGGCCCGGCCCCTTCCGCTTGCAGGGCAGTTGCTGTAATATGCAGACAAGGCTGTCATGAAGATAAAGTGCCCACATTGCGAAAAAGAGCACATGGCTGACGTTGAAATCTGTCCCTCAACGGGCCGGGAGCTCGGGATTTCCTTTCGCCTGGCGGGCCGGACGATCGGCAAGTACAGGATCGAGAGGCTCATTGCCGAGGGCGGCATGGGCGTGGTGCTCGAAGCTGTCCACGAGGCGATCGGGAGGAAAGTGGCGCTCAAGTTTCTTCATCCGAGGTTCCTTCTGGACAGGGAAATGCGAAAGCGCTTCAGCAGGGAAGCCAAGGCAGCCGCCGGCATCGGCCACGAGAACATCATCAATATCATCGACATCGACCAGGAAGATGAGAGCGGGGCCACCTACATTGTCATGGAGTACCTGGAAGGACAAAACCTAGGCTGGTGGATCGAGAAGAAGGGACAGCTCCCCGTCAAATGGACGGTCGATATCACGCTTCAGGTTCTCTCGGCCCTCAATGCGTGCCACTGTCTCGGCATTATCCACAGGGACATGAAGCCTGAAAACATCTTCATCACCAGGAGGGCGAACAGGACCGACCTTGTGAAGCTTCTCGATTTCGGAACCGCGAAGATCAAGGCGGCCGGAACCGCCAGCATCCTGACGGGCGAGGGAACCGTGCTGGGGACGCCCCACTACATGTCGCCCGAGCTGCTCGAGGGAGGGGACAAGTTCGATTTCCGCACGGATCTTTATTCCTGCGGCGTCCTGCTCTACCAGTGCCTGACGGGCAAGCTTCCGTTCGATGCGCGCAGGCTCATAGGGATTTACCACGCCATCATGAACGACACGCCGGAGAGCCCGCAGTTTGTGCGGCCCGATCTGCCGGACGGGCTCGTTGAGGTGGTCATGAAGTCGTTCGCGCGCAACCGCGACGAGCGCTACGCCGGCGCCGCGGACATGGCCGCCGCGCTCGAGCCCTTCGGCTCGGGCATGTTCGCGCTGAAAGAGGAGATGGCCAAGGGCGAGGAGCTGGCCAGGACCGCCAGGAGCAGGCTGGGGCCCATATCCGACTCGGCCGAGACCGCTGCGGAACCCGTGTTCGAGCCCCCGGCCGGTGCGGACGTTCCCGACCGGCCGCCTGGCGTTCGCGGAAAGATCGTTGCGCTCATCGCAGCCGGGCTGGTCCTCCTGGGGCTTGGCCTGGCCGCGGTCTATTTTCTATTGTAAGACTATCGGGATACACCATCACAGGGCTTCCCATCCCGGGTTCTCGAGAAGATACCGGAGGCCGGCTTTTTCCAGGTCCGTGCCCTCGGGCACGGGCATGCCGGAGACCTGGGGCTCGCCTTCTTTTTTTTCGATGAAGACCGGAAGGTCGCTTCTCTTTATCACCGTGCCTTCGACTTTCACCTTCTTGCCGCTCAGCTCGTCGGGCCATGAGTCGATCCCGTCCAGCCAGATCATTCCCTTTTCCGTGTCCACGACGGCGCCGAGCTTCAGGTTCTGCGCCGTCCCCGTCACGGTAATGGTCCGGCCGAGCTGCTCTTCCCATGCCGCGCCCTTTTCGCAGGCGGCCGCAGGCTGCGGCGAGGTTGCGGCCTCCTTCTTTGTCTTGCGGTTGCATCCTGCAAGCACAAGGCAATATACTGACCCAACAACAAAAATTATTTTCGCGAAATTATTCATGATGTCTCCAATTCAAGCCTATTATATGTTGGCTGCGGCGCATAAACAACAGCGCAGAAGAATGGAGAACATGCCATGAAGCTGACGCGCGGCGAGCGCCGCTCCCTGGTCCTGTATCTTTTCGTGCTGGCGGGTTTTCTGCCCCCGGTCATCATGCTTTTCAACAGGGCCGATGTCAAAGTGCTCGGCATGCCGCTGCTTCTTTTCTGGGTCGGGCTCATTGTCTTTCTGACGTCGGTGCTCATGAGCCTGGCGCTTTTCATCAAGAACCGGAGCGACGAAAAGTGACCTTTCCGCTTTCGCTGATCCTGGCCTGGCTCGTGATCACCACGGCCGTGGGCATTCTCGCGGGCCGGCGACGCAAGTTCAGCATGGAGGAATATTTCGTGGGCGGCCGCTCGTTCGGAAC
>JBDRLK010000378.1:0-28752 GCA_043813155.1 Pseudomonadota bacterium
TGGAAAAAGAGTCCAACTGATCACCCGCAGGACAGTGCGCAGGGGCATTGGTATCGATAAAAAACTGTTTATGCTTCATAGGCGTCGTTCCTTTTCCAACGTCGCGTTCCCTTGACCTTGCCCTTTTTCATCCATTGCTGAATAAATGCCTTTTCCTTCTGCCACACTGTGTGGTCGCGTGGAAGATCAGCCGGCCTTTCCAGATAGCAGGTTATACCGAGGCGAATCAGTTCTGCCTCGGAAACCCCCAGGTCCCTGGCCATTTTCTTCAAGCGGCTGTCCTGCGTGGCTTCGACATACACCTGTTTGCGTATCATTCTGGACATTGAATTCCTCTTAGTATGTGATGTATACATATACTTATATGTCATACTATGGTTATTGTCAATCGCGCCCCCGATATCCGGCGATTTAAAACCCAATTCCTGAGGAGACTACTTTACGTTGAACTTGGTGGGCTTGCCCGTGACCCATGCGTCGGGGTCGGCCACGCTGCTGACGAGCGTGCCGGGGTGGATGGACGTGCCGCGCCTCGTGCCCTCGAGCCTGTAGGAGAATGTCACGCTGCTTTTCTTTTCCGGCGCCACGTAGAACACGATGGCGTCCGCGTCCAGCTCGTACCCGGCGACCTTTTTCTCGTCGATAAGCCTGTCCAGGCTCGCGCCCTCGACCTGCGCGTTGGACGGCAGGGGCTCGCGGATCATGAGGGGGCCGGAGCCGCTGTCCTTGACATTGACCTTCACCTGGACCTCGACCGGCGCCCCCTGGAGCGCGGGCTCTCCCTTGTAGGTCCTGAAGGCCGCGGCGTCCGGCGCGCCCTTCTGCCTCAGGGCCGAGTAGGCTTTCTTGTGCGTCCACTTCTGGAGCTGGAGCGAGACGGGCGCTTTCAGGTTGCCGTCATAGATCAGCTCGACGATATTGTCGCCCTTTTTAAGATGCTTCGTGATCTCGACCTGCCTCAGGCGGATCGCTGTAAGGTAGGGGTCGCCCGGGTCGATGTCCACTTTTTCGATCTCCTTGCCGTTGACAAGGACCCTGACGGTCGAGGGCACTTCCTCGGCCGTGGGCGGGATGAGCAGCAGGGCCCGGACGGCCGCGGCCGTGCCCCTGGCATTGTGCCACGCGCCGAACGACTCCTGCGTGGAAAGAATGTACTGGATGGATCTTCGAAGCTCGGCGTCGTAGGCCTCCTTGTCATAGGCGTGCATGAACATCATGGCGGCCGTGGTCGCCTCGAGCGTGCCGCCGAAGGCATTGAACCACGAGGGCTCCCAGTAGGCCTCCTTGCGAAGCACGATGAGCTTCTTTGCCGCTGCCTTGAGCTTCTTCTCGAGGTCCTTGTCCAGTTGGCCCGACACCTTGGCCCATGTGAACGCGCCCATGCCCGCGCTTGCCAGCGCCATGGGGTCGCGCATCTCGTCCATGTCCAGGTAGGTCGTGAACGTCTTGAAGAGCTTGTCCATGGGCCCCTTCATGTTCCACGAATGCACGAGCGCGGGGTAGGCGTCGCAGGCATCGGCCATGACGCGGAAGATCTCGGCGCTCACGCCCGCCTGCACCGCGGGCGTCTTGCCTTCCCAGAAGGCGATGTCGCTGACGGACCAGAGGCTATCGCTGTCCATGGAAGCGGCGAGCGACTGCATGGCCCTGCCCACGGCCTGCTCGGGCACGGGCAGGCGGGCGCGCTTCATCTCCACGAGCGCCTCCAGGCTCTGGGCCGTCATGTAGGGGTTGGACGTGATGGGGATGACGTCCGTCTTTCCGTCCACGCTGACCTTGCGAAGCAGGAAGTGCCAGCCCCAGCCGCCGTCCGGGTTCTGGGTCATGAGCAGCGCGGCCATGAGCTGCTGCAGGAACGGCCCGATCCTCTCGAGCGCTGCCTCGTTCTTGCCGTGCTCCGACAGGTACTGGTAAACCATGGCCGTGATGAGCGCCTTGGACGAGACAAAATCAATGGCCCCGCCGGGCTGGCCCAGGATCTCCTCCATGCCCTGGATCGCGGGCACGGCCGTGGGGAACGAGACGTTCATGAACGCGTGAACGTACATGTCGCTTCCCGACAGCTTCACGTTGGCCTTGAACCTCTTCTTCTTGCTCAGCGTCCCGCTGGCCCTGATCAGGTCGGGCACGCCCAGGGGACGGATGAACAGCGCCCTCTTCTCGGCGTCGGCATAGGCGCCGCCTTTCATGCGGACCTCGTAGGAGGCCATGCCCGCGTTTTTCGGCTTGACCGTGAAACCGGCCGCGCCGATCCCCTCGGCCGGGACGCTGACTTTTTTCACGGCATCGCCCACAACGTCGATGCCGTCCGAGGCAAAGCTCACCTCGGCGCTCAGCTTCTTCTTGGTCAGGTTCTTGACCATGGCGTAGACTTCCACGCTGTCGCCCACGGTGAGCGTGGCCGGCAGGTTGCTCCTGACGTAAACGTCCTGGAGCACGTCCACCTTCTTCTGCAGCATGCCCACCCCGCCCTTGTCGTCCGAGGCGAGCAGTGTAACGGTCTGCGTTGTGATGGAATCGGGAAGCCTGGCCGTGAGCTCCAGCTTTCCGTTTTCAGCTTCGAGGCCGGGCTCCCAGAGCGAGGTCTCGGCGAAGTTCGTGCGCACCGTAATGCTCACGCCGGGTTTTGCTGCTCCATGCTTGTCCACGCTCCTGGACAGATTGTGATCCGAATCCTCTTTCACCAGCTCTCCGGATACCATGTCATCCGCAAAATCATAGCCGGCCTTTCCCATTCCCTTTTTCGACATCTTCGCCGACTTCATGGGCGGCGCGGGAGAGGGCATGGACATGCTCGACTCTTCCTCCATGGCCTCCTCGGGCATGTCGTAATAGTCGGGCGCAGGGGACTGGACCATGATCTTGCCCGCGTCCGGGCACCCGTCCTCGTCTTCGAGGCCGTTGTAGATCTCGGGGTCGTTGGGGCACTTGTCGTCCATGTCCAATATCCCGTCGCCGTCATTGTCGTTCTCGGTCTTCTTGCCCGTCTTGTCCTTGATCGGCTTGACGGGCTGCGGCGGCGTCCCCTTGGAGCCGAACATGTGTTCCTGGGAATTGGCGCCGCCCGCCCTGAACCCGAAGGGAGGCAGGGCAATGTCGTACATGGGAGAGCCCCAGTTGCGCGTGACCACGGGCCAGGTCAGGATCTTCGAGCCCGTGGTGGACAGCACCTTGAACTGGGGGTTGTAGAACTTGTCCATGGGCGTTTTCTCGAGCGGGTCAAGGAGGCTCAGCACGGCCTCGTCCACGATGGACGCGCCCACGGCCGCGTCGATCTTTTTGCCCTTCGCGTTTTTCACCAGGGCGGTCACCTTGATGGTCTCGCCCGGCGCCGCCTTTGCCGGGGCTCCCTTGAGGTCGATCACGATCTCCCTGTCGGGAAGCACGGGAAGGTTCTGGCCGTCCGTGAGAAGGCCGACCGGGTCCTTGCCCCTGCCGCCTATGCAGAAGATCGTCAGCAGCATGCTGCCCCAGGTCGGGGCCGGGAATTTGCCCTTGCCGATGGCCTTGCCGTCCTTCATTGAAATCGGGATCAGGGCCGCGTCGATGAGCGCGCCCGACGAATCCACGATGTCCACGTGCACAACGTCCTCTTTCGGCACGAAGTCCGTGGGGAAGTTGATCTGGATGGTGGTGGGCTCCTTTTCCTTGACGTACCCCTGGGGGATCTCGCTGGACATGGGCCGCGGCGAAATCCAGTTGATATAGGCGTAGGCCACGGGGTTGTCCACGCCCTCCAGGAACACTTCGCCGGAAAGCGATTTTTCCGGGACCTCGATGTCGAACTTGGCCACGCCGCTCGCGTCTGTTTTCTCCTTGTGCGTTTTTCCGTCGATGACCATCTTCACTTCCTTTTCCCTGATCGGCACCTTGTCCAGGTCCGTGGCCCTGATCATGATGTGCGATTTCTCGCCCGTGGTGTACTGGTCCTTGTCCGTTTCCACGACCACCACGTAGGGGTTGGAGGTGTAGCGCATGTCCCGCTTGACCTCGTCCTTTCTTCCGAAATCGTCGGTCACCGCGATCTTCACCTGTACGGTCTCGTTCTCGACCACGCCCTTGCGGATTTTCTCGAGAGCCGCCTTGTCGAAAACAAACTTGTGCGGCCCCGCGCCCTTGACGCTTTTCTTTTCTTCGTAGGCTATCTTGTTCGCGGCCTTGACCGACAGATGGACCTTGCCGGCCTTGAACGCGCCGCCGCCGAAATAGGAGAGATTCACGTCAAAGGGAAGCTCGCTCGTGTCCTTGGTCAGGAAGCGGCCAAGCGTGTGCCTGATCTCGATAACGGGCGGCGTGAACCGCTCGATGCGAAGAAGCGCCGAGGCGCTTTCGCGCTCGACGTTGGCCTCGAGCTTGTAGTTGCCCTCGGGCGCGTTTTCCGGAAGGGGAATGTCCATGGAAGCGATACCCCACTTGTCGGTCTCAACGCCGCCGCCCGCAACGACCCTCCCCTGGCTGTCTTTCAGGAGGAACTCGAGCTTTTTCGAGGCCAGAGGGGAAAAGTCGTCTTTCAGGCCCCAGGCAATGGAGCGGATGTGAACGGTCTGGCCGGGGTTGTAAACGCCCCTGTCCGTGTAAACGAAAACGCTTTGCGCCTCGAACCCCTGCGTCCTGGGGTAGGCATTGAAGTTGACGTTTCCGCGGTATTTTTTGCCGCCCTTCTTGTACACGATGTCGAGCATGTGCGAGTGGCCGTAGCTGTTGTCCGGGTTGGGGGCCTGGGAGAACACGAACGTGCCCGTCTTGTCCGTCTGCCCGAAAGCCTGGCCGTCCATGTACACGTCCGCGCCTCCCGCGGGATTGAACTTGGGATCGAAGACCGCGATGTGGATGTAGGTGCCCATCTCGCCCCAGATCTGGTAGGGCGTGTCAATGACGATGTTCAGGGCGCCGTCGTACGTCGACCCCTCGTCGGACAGGCTGCGCTTCTTGTCCGCGGCCGGCGAGCCGATGAGAATGGGTTTCAGCTTGACGCCGCTCGTTACGAGATCCTTCTCCTCCGTCTTTTCCTTGGCGCGAAGGTCCTTCTGAAAGCCTCCGGCCATCAGGACCAGGATCGCGGCGGCGGCATGGCAATAGAGTGTGCGTTTCATTTGTTTTCTCCTTTTAAGAGATCGCCACGGCTTCAAAATGCTCGCTGTCGCCTTCGTTGTAGTGTCACCGGGCCAAAGCGGCTTGTCGGCTCAGGCGACCCGCTTTAAAAGGTGTTGCGGTTTCCTCGCGATGACACCCCCAGTTGTGCCATTGCGAGACAATGTTCCAGGCAAAGGCGTGGCAATCTCACTGCTCTGGCATTCAAGAAAAACCTAATCACGTTTCAGGCAGATAATCAAGACCGGCCGTGTCATTTGATGGTGAGCGCCGTGAGCGGCGAGCCCTGCTTTTAGCTCATCCTGTTGCATTTTTCAGCCGATCGGATTTATTATTGCCCCTGTCCATGTTGGGAGCCTCGAGACACCTGCCTGCAAGAGCCGCGCCGGTTCTTCTGTTCATTATTCCGGCGATGCTGCTTCTTGCCCCGTCAAAACAGTCCCTTGAGCGAAAATCATTGTTTGCGGCTAAGGCGCCGGCCGTCGGGCCGGACGACCCGCTGACGAGGCTGGAAAACAGGATCGACGAAGAGGAGAGCGGGAGAAAGAAGGCCGTGCTCCAGGGGCTCGCGTGGACGGCGCGCTTTGTAGAGGATGACGAGCGGCTGGATTTCATCTTCAGCAATTACGTCCTTTTTCTCAGGGAGCTGACGCTCGACAAGGAGGATGCGGCCACCTCGATCATCGCCTCGGACCTCATCGAGGACGCGTTCGCGAGAATAAAACCGAGGATCGGAGAGGTTTTTCCAAAGAGCAACCACGGCAAGTGGGACTTCATCTCGGTGCTTCCCTTCATCTTCGAGTTCGACCTGGACCGTGATTTCTATTTTGACTTTTACATCTCCCACTTCCCTGAAAAGCACATGAGCCCCTACAAGAAGACGTTCGCCAAGGGCGTCAAGACCCACAACTACGATCTTCTCGGGGATTACCTGATCGATTATTCGTTCCTCCACTACTTCAACAGCGATTTTCCGGGGCACGGGTTCGATCTGCCCGGGGACACGTTCGATGATTTCATGAAGCAGGTGAGCGCCCTGGAGCTCATTCATGACTATGCGTCGGACGAGGATGATTACTTTAACCAGAATTACTACGTGACGCACATCGTGTACGTGGCCACGGACTACGGCAGGACCGGCATGGAGGACAAGGACCTGGAGGATCGCGTGGCGGATTACCTGGCGGACAACCTGGATTACGTTTTTTATTATGAAAAAGACATCGACCTTCCGGCGGAGTTCGTCCATTGCCTTGCGCTTCTCGGCCGGGGAGGCGACGAGACCGTGCAGGCGGCGGTCGATTACCTCGTTTCACAGCAGCTGCACGACGGGTCATGGGGGACGCAGCATGATCTCGACGGGGATTTCTACGACCAGTTCCATCCCACCTGGGCGGTCGCTTCCGCCCTCCACGGCTTCAACTGAAATTCCTCATGCGGTCGGAACGGATCCTCACGATCATGCCCGGAACTTGAGAACGAACTCCATGACCTGCTCGAACACCTCCTGCGCCTCCATGTCCCTCATCATCTCGTGCCCGGATTCTTTGAACCAGATGATCTCCCGGATCTGCGAGCTGACCCTTTCATAGATGATGTTCGCGCTTTCCGGGTCCACGATTTTATCGCCCTTGGCCTGGATAATGCGAATCGGCGCGTGCAGCTCTGGAAGGCGGCTCGCGACGATCTTCGAGTAATCGTAGAGGGAGGAGAAGGCATCGGTCGCGAACTTCCTGTAGTTCGTGGATTTTTTCGCAAGCTCCCTGTCGTTGTACGGGTCGGGGGACGGCCAGTATCTTACGAGACGCGACAGGATGGGGGCAAGCCCGGCCAGGGGATCGGCGAACTTGAGGGCGGCGGCCACGGTCACCACGCCGGCGATCTTGTCGGCGTGCTTCATGCCCAGCTCCAGGGCCACGAGGCCTCCCATGGAAAGACCGACCACCACGATCCTGTCCACCTCGTTCCACAGGTCGATGAGCGCGCGCTCGGCATCGGCATACCATTCCCTGTGTCCCACGCCCCGCAGGTCGTTGTAGGTCGTTCCATGACCCCTCAGGACGGGCATGCGGTACTGAATCCGTTCTTTGTCGAGAAAAGGCACGAGCCCGCTCACGCAGTCGAGCGACGAGGTGAACCCGTGAAGGAGCAGCACGCCGATGGTGTCGTGTTTCGGAGGCTCGGGGATCGGTATTTCCAGGGGCACGTAGTTGGCCCGGTGATCCACGAGCCCGCTGATCGCTTCCATGAGCTCGTCCGTGAGCCTGCGCAGCGTGTCGCGGTCAGGCTCCTTGTCGCAGTAGGCATCGTAGAAGATGGGTTTTCCGAAACGGATGCGGATCGGCGTGTTCCTGGGCATGCGCAGGATCTCGAGCCGCGGGTAGATCTCGGGCGGGAAAGCGCGGCCCGTTCCTGATACGCCGACAGGAACAATGGGAACGCGGGCCCGAACGGCCATTCTCACCGCGCCCGTGTGTCCGCGCAGCAGGCCTGTTTTCGGGTTGACGGCGCGGCGCGGGATATCTTCTTCGCCAGGGATCGTGCCCTCGGGGTAAATGGCGACGGCCTTGCCCTGCTCCAGCGCGTCCACGATCTGGTCGATGCCTTCCCTGTCGCCCCCGCGCTTGATGAAGATTGAATCCGAGAATTCGATGAGGTGGCGCAGAACGGGCCAGTCCTGGAACTCGCTCTTGGCCACGAAATTCACCGTCCTTGTGCTCGATGCGCCCAGGACCTGGACGTCGAGCCAGCTCTGGTGGTTGGACGCAAAGAGAAGCCCGCCGGACTGCGGGATGTTCGAGGAGCCCATGATTTTCAGCTCGTTGCTCAGCTCGAAGTTCGTCCGCAGGACCTTGC
Source organism: Pseudomonadota bacterium (assembly GCA_043813155.1). Lineage (GTDB taxonomy): Bacteria > Myxococcota_A > Polyangia > DRWM01 > DRWM01 > JBDRLK01. The sequence continues at coordinate 7,948 of JBDRLK010000378.1, forward strand.
GCAGCGCGCCGTAGGTCAGGCCCTGGGCCCTGTCGTATAATCCCAGCGCCTTGGTCGCGCTGATGTACGCTTCCAGGAGCCTGTCCACGGGCATGAGAATGCTGTTGGCTATTTCCTCTCTTTTTCGGGAAGTCATGATATCACCGGTATCTTTTCCACCGGCATATAAGGCACGGCCGGCCTGATGTAAATGTGTTTTTTTCCATGCTTTTCAAAAATCCACCCGGCAGAGCGGGACAGCGCCGAGCCGAGGTCGTAGGTCGAGAGCAGCCCGATGTAGATCACCGTCGGTCCGGAGTCCGCCGGCGAGCGGTCGGCGTACCAGCCTACGCGCAGGAAGATGGTCAGGCCTCGCACGCCGCGAGGAAGCTCCGGCCAGGTCAGCATGGCCAACGGCCCGATGCTGTGGTTCTGGTGCACCGCGTCGGCCACCCAGCGCAGCGAGTCATAGGCGCCGAATCGGATGGCCATGTTCCTGGGCAGCGGGACCTCCAGCATCAGCATCGCCTCATTGGAGATGACATGGTCGTAGCCGGCCATCACGATGTCGTGCCGCAGGTTGATGTAATGCCGATCGGAGTCGTCCATGCTCCAGATCTCGTAGGCGAAAGAATCGAGGGCGATGAGCGCGACCGGGCCGATGGGGAGCTTGACCTGAAAATTGACGGCGAAGCTGACGTTCCAGCCACCCTCCGTCTGACCCTGCTCATGCGGGTAGTGGTCCGATCCGATGTTGGCGCCGTAGCCGTCCACCGGGAAGTAGGCCGACCTGTCGAGGGGAAGCTCCCAGTAAAGGAGCCCCGTGGCCTGTACGCGAAAGGAGAGGATGGACAGGGGAGCGAAGCCCACGTAGCCGCCGAGGTGCCCGAAGGCGGGCGAGAGCTCGTGAGCGATGCCGAGCTCGAAATTCGACAGGTCGAAGAACTTGCCCCGGTCCGTGAGGAAGGGCACGCACACGCCCACTCGCCCGCGGTAGTCCGCCCCCAGGGAGTTGTACCTCAGCACGAGCAGCTGGTTGTAGACCCACCGGGCCTCGGGCTTCCCGGCACAGTTCGCCCCGGCGGGTCGATCTCCGTCCTCGCCGGTCCCCTGCGTCCCGTCCTCTTCCGCGGCGACGGTGGGGTCCTCCGCGTCCCGGGCCCATGCCCCCGGCCCGACGGCGATGGACAACGCGACGGCGCACGCTGCCAGCGCTCTGCAACGCGCGGCCCCCGGCATCGGTCGCTCTGGGACGGTCTGTTTCACGGCGATGTTTTATTAAGGCTCTCTTTGTTTATCAGCCACAGGCAACAACGGCTTGTACAGGAAAATTGAAATAACGCCGGCCACGTACATCACCAGCCCGAACAGGCCGGATGTGACGAACATGGAGCTGAAGAAATCGCCCATCTGGTCCTGCATCAGGATGGCAATGGTCATGGCAAGGGAGGAATTGCGAAGACCGGTCTCGAGCGAGATGGCCCGCGTCTGGTAATTGTTGATGCGGATCAATTTTGAAAACGCAATGCCGGCCAGCATTCCACCAAATGTCATGGCAAACACCGTTGAATAAAATTTCAAGCCGTATCGGGCCGTATCGGCAAAAACATGCAGATTGCTGAGCACCCCTGCAACGATCAGGAAAAGAAGCGCGATGATCCCCAGTGCGGAAAAGAAGGGGATTGCTTTTTTGGCAAATCCGGCCCACTTGCCCCGCACGGCCATGCCGATGATGAGCGGTACGATCACCAGGACAAGAATGGTCTGCACAACGACCTTTACCGGGATGGAAACCTCCGGCATGCTGGAACAGTAGACGGCCAGCAGAAGCGGCGTGAAAATGATGGAAAGAATGGTTGAAATGGAAGTCAGGGCTACGGACAGGGCCAGGTCCCCTTTGGCGTAATAGGTCATGAGATTCGACGTCACTCCGCCGGGAATGGCCGTGATCAGAATCATCCCGACAAAAATAAAGGGGTATTCTTCATAAAAACCTAAAAGATATCCCAGGCACATCGCAAGAAACGGCATGAACCCGAACTGCAATATTTCACCGAGTATGATTCCGCGCGGTTTTGTAACCACCACGGCAAAGTCTTTAAAGGTCAACGTCATGCCCATCCCGACCATGACAAAGAAAAGCATCAAAATGATGGCGATTTTAAATACCTTGTCGAGCACTGCCCGTTGAGGAGCTTCATCAAACCTGGCAAAGGCATAATCCTGCCCGTCGACACCCTCCTGGATCGTCTTCACCTTGAAAATCATCTTGTTTTCAAACATGTTGTCCAGCCCGGCATAAGCTGAATCCGCGTCCTTTGCCAGCATGGCCGGATCTTCAGGCAATGATAAAATAAAAACCTCACCGGTGAGTTTTCTCAGAAGATACACGGGAGGGCCGGCATCTTTTTCAGGTCTTACAATTCGAAGATGCCCGGCAAACTCCATCTCGTCCGCCTTTTTCCAGTCCATTTTCCGGGATTGGGTGTTCAAGGTTTTAAATAAGTTGATATCGCCCTTTCCCCCGGCGATCTGCGACAGCTGCCGGTATAATTCTTCACCGGATTTGGCTCCATCGGCGGAAGACTCCGGCGGCGCCATGCATAAAACCAGTGCCATGACAACGAAAAACCCTATCACCCTTTTTACTTTTGATTGCCTGTAATGTTTCATGGTTCTATTCCCCTCGAATGTTCTGTGATGCCTCGCGATCATCCTTCTCAAAGCTTACTGAATTTTTTTCATAGTATTTCATCGTTCAAGTTTTTTCAATCCATCGGCTCCATATTTAATAAAAATCAGGTCATGCACAACAGGTGCCGCCAGCCGGCTCGGCTGGGACAGAAAGCCTGCGCGAAGCGGTCGAGATCCCGGGCAGGAAAAATGATCATTTTCTCCTTCATTGGATTGAATTGTCGGGAGAAGAAGGTGTGGCCGGCGCTACGAGAAATCAAGACGGGCTGCGGCAAGGAGACAATTAATTCCGATAGATAATGATAAAATGGTGTTTTCGGGAATTTCCTGCTCACTATGGTGCCCTTTCGAGCCCGCGCCTTGCGGTCAGAGCGGCATGTCAAGGCCGTCCACGCCGAAGAACTGGGCTGCGCGGGCCAGGGACCTGGTCATGGTCTCGACAATGACCGGGCCGACGTTGCCGACCGTATCGCAGGGCTGGTGGTAGCAGGGGTCGTGCGGCCGGCCCACGTGTCCACCGAATTCAGCGGCCTCGGCCGCGGTCTTGATACCCACGCCCGAAAAAAGGTAACTTACGCCGACTCCCATCATTCCGAAGGAAACGTGATCCGACCCCCCGCCGGAGAAGGGCACGGCGCCCAGCCCATGCTCCGACATATCGTTCAGGAAGAATCGCTCGAGCTCGGCCGACCCCGGCGGCCACTCATCGCCGGAGTCGGACCCGTCGCCGTCAAAGACGAAGATGGCATAGTTGACGGACCCGATCATGTCCACGTTGTTATAGGAGTGGATATGATCGAGCTCGGTCCTCGTCAGGTTGGATACGTAGGTGCTCGAGCCCCACAGGCCCAACTCCTCGGCGCCCCAGAAGGCAAAGCGAAGCTTGCGGGCCACCTCGCAGCCCGAAGCCACGCGCGCGATCTCCAGCACGGCGGCCACGCCGCTGCCGTTGTCGTTGATGCCCGGGCCTTCGGGCACGGAGTCGAGATGCGCCCCGAACATCACCACATCGTTTGCGTCGCCGCCCGCGGTTTCGGCCAGGATGTTCTGTGTTTCGCGGATTTCGAAGATGGTGTTCACCTGCATGTGGAGGTTCACGGTCGAGCCTTCCGAGATCAGGTTGGCGATCTCCTCGCCCACGGCGTAGTTTGCGAACAGGACCGGAATGTCCACCCCGTGATCAGGGCCCGCATCGAGAGGATACATCGCCGGGCCGCCGGCCAGGAGCCCTTCGCGGTCACGCGTGTCGCCCTGGTTGAAAATGAGCACGCCAGCGGCTCCGGCCTCCTGGGCGTTCAGGGCCTTTTCGACGAAGTAGCAGGTGCCCCGCTGGACAAGAGCGATGTGGCCCGCGGTGAACCCGGTAAAATCCCCGGCTTCGCAGCCGCTTGTGGACGAGTTGCCGGAGCCGAGCTCCAGGTCCACGGGCGTCACGTCGGCCGTCACGTCTCCGGGCGGGCTGAGGCCCATCTTCTGAAACTCGCCCACCGGGGTTTCGTCGTTGGACGCGTAGTCGTAGGTATGGGCCGTGGGCGCGATTCTCTCGAGCAAAGGATCGCTCACCACCTCGTAGTATGGGTAGTCGATCGCGGGCAGCTCCACCGCGTATCCGGCGGCCTCGAGCCGGCCCCGGACATACAGCACCGAGTCGTCCCAGCCGCTTGTGCCGGCGGCCCGGTTATTGCCGTTGTCCGCCGCGATTGCCTCGAGCTCGGTAAGGTGCGAGACCAGGCCTTCGGTCGTGATGTACTCGTGGATCGCGTTGCAGTCGATTGGGGGCTCGGCATCGGGCTCTTCGGCGTCCTCATCCACGTCGGGCGTGTCCGACCCGTCCGCACCGGGATCCTCCTGCGCATCAGGCGTGTCCTCGTCGGGCACGCCGTCGTCTGCGGGCTGATCGGCCGGAGCATCTTCCCTGCCGTCGTCGATCACCTCGGCCTGCGCGTCGGCGTCCCCATCCGTGCTCAGATCTCCTTCGCAGGCTCCGGCCAGGAATCCTGCGAGAAAAACCATGGCAAGAACCATCATGCACCGAATCCAGTGTAATCTTTTCATGCCTGTTCCTTCCTTTGAAAATGAAGGCCCAATACAGATCGCCCCTCATGCATCCTATGACTATGACCCCTGCCGCGCATCCCTGTCAACCCGTCAACCCGGAAAAAAAGCGAAAAAAACGGCTCCCGGAAACTAACCCGGGAAAGCGAGGGGATGGAGATGGCCTCGGCCATGGATGGTTCACTTCCTCGCTGTGATTGCTCGGAGAAAGCCGCCTGTGCCGCCTGTGCCGGCTGTGCGGCACAGAGTGAGGGCCGTTCGAGATGCAGCGCTACGCGCACCATGACATTGAACTGTTGACGACCCTATTCGGCGAGCCGGACGATCATCATGTCCACGTCGAGGGTAGGGTCGAGGATGATCGAGGCGACGCCGGCCAGGGCGGTCGCCTTGTAGTAGGGGCTGTCGATCATGTCCGCGACCTCGACGGCCTTGTCCGGAAACCCGGCCTGGCAGCAGCGCATGGCGACTTCGGCGATCCTCAGGGCCTTGAGGTCGAACTTGATCAGCGCTTTTTCCTGCCCGGACGCGCTCCCGGCCCCGGGCGGCAGGTTTTTTTGCCCTGGCTCGGTCCTTGCGATTTCAAGGGCCTGGTCCAGCATGTGAAGGGCCATCGCGGCTTTTTCAGCTCTTGAGAAGCTCACGGCCATGCGCGCCTTGGTGCTGATGTGCACGCCCTCGACCTCTATTTCCATGGCGGTTTTGCTGCAGCGCTTGAGCAGCCGCTTAAGATGCGCGGAATTTCCGATCGCATGATAGGTTTCCGCGATCCCGGCCAGCCGGACGGCCTTGATGGACGGGTTCTGGAGCGTGTCGGCGATTTTCTCGCTTTGAACAAGCAGATCGGTTGTTTTTTCCTTGAGGCCGGCTTTTGCATACTCTCCGGCCATGTCGACCAGCAGCTTGCTCCTGCTGTTGTCATCGAGAACAGCAGGGGTCATTTCTTCGACTTCGGCAAGCAGCTGCAATGTCCTGGTCTTCTGACCTGATTCCATGAAGCCGGCCGCAAGGGTCAGGATGAGCGCTGCTTTTGAGTCGGGCAGAAGCTCTCCGGTTTCCGCGATTGACAGGGCTTTTTCCAGCAGCCCGGCTTTTGCGCATTCACGGATGATGGCCTCCCGCGCAAAGGTCTTCTGGATTTTATTCGCGATCGTATCTGCCTGGCCCAGGGCCTGATCGCATCGGCCCGCGGATGCAAGGGCCTCGACGATCGTGCTCCTTATTCTCCCCAGCTCGAATGTCCTGTTCAGCGAGGCCGTGCTGCCGCGCGGGAGGGCCCCGGCTTCATTGATTTCCTCGATAGCGCCTGAGAGCAGCTCCAGGGCCTTGTCCTTCTTTCCCGTGGATGCCAGGTGCCGCGCAATGCCTGCCAGGGCTTCGGCTTTCATTTGAGGCTCGCTGATGGAGGCGGCGAGCTCGATCCCCTTTTCGTGCTTTCCCGCCCCGGCGTATGCGACGGCGGCAGCGGCCGTCACGGATGATTTCTCCACGTCCGAGTCGATGGCCCCGGCCGTCTTCATGGCCCGCTCCAGCATGTCCAGGGCCTTGCGGTTTTTTCCGGCCCGCGCCTGCACGCTCGCTATGTTGATCATGGTGAGCGCTTTGAGCTCATGATGATCGATGGCTTCAGCGGCTGTTGAGGCCAGGCCCAGGATTTTTGCCGCATCGACGGGCTGCCCGGCTTCAGCGCCCTGTTCTTTCCTGTTTTTGCAGGAGACGCATGCCAGGCCGATGAGGAAGCACAGGATGGGGGCGGAAGAAGCGGCAAAGGTTTTTACTTCTGATCTCATGTTGCTGATGTGGGTTATCATACAGGCGAATAAAAAAATGGCAATTGGGAGGCTGAAGCCTCCCCTACCCGGCGGGGGGAGGACAGGCAATTGGGAGGCTGAAGCCTCCCCTACCCGGCGGGGGGAGGACAGGTAATTGGGAGGCTGAAGCCTCCCCTACCCGGCGGGGGGGGCAGTTGACTTGGTCGTGGAAATCGGCCATCATGGTTTGTTGGAGGGATAGACCATGAGAAATGCTTCAAGGCTGTTCATGCTGGCCGCGGCTGCGGGGCTTGCCGCCTGTTCGTCCGACGACGGCAAAGGGACCGGTGATGACACGACCGTGCTGCCGGACAACGGCGGAGATGACGGCCTGGACGGCGCGATCGATCTTCCCCCGGACATTCCGGCCGACAGCGACCGCGACTTTCCTGATCGAAGCGACAACCCGGACGACTGCATTCCGCCGCACGCGCTCATTATCCTGGACAGGACCATGAGCATGCACAGGGAAACCGGCGGCACGCCGAAATGGACCATCGCGCTCGAGGCCATCGCGACCATGATGGCGGGCTACAGGGACACCATATGGTTCGGGCTCGAGCTTTTTCCCAGGGACCATGATGACTGCGTCACGCTCGAAGAAAGGATTTCGGGGATCACGGCCGGCAACCCGAATTGCGAGAACGGCGACGTCGTCATCGAGCCTGGACCGGCTACGGAAACCGACATCAACACGCGGCTCGCCTCCACGCTCCTGTGCCGCAGCACGCCCGTTGAAAAAGCGGTCAACGTCGCGCTGGAGTGGTTCGAGGCCAACCCGCCGGACATACCGGAACGCAAGCAGGTGGCCATTCTCATCACGGACGGAAAGGAGACCTGCGACGGCAATGCGCACTGCCCAACGACCACGCTCCTGGGCATGGGCATCAGGACCTTTGCCATCGGGTTCGGCGAGGAGACCGACAACAGGGATTTGAGCTCCGTTGCCTGCGCCGGCGGCACGGCAACGGACACGGCCAACTGCGATGATTCGGACCCGACCTGCGTCAAGGCCGTGTCGGGCGACCCGCCCCTGTTCTACCTGGCCGAAAACCCGGAATCACTCCAGGCCGCGCTTGATGATATCGCCGCGCTTATTGAATGCGGCGGGCTCATATAGTACCATCACCGTGATTTAAAGGGTAAGCTGAAAAATGGGTGTATTGGAACAATTCGCCGGCCTAGCCGCGAGCCATACCAATTCCTCTATCGAGTCATGGAAGAAACAGGGGGGAAAAGTGGTGGGCTACCTGTGCTCGCACGTGCCCGTGGAGATTCTCCACGCGGCCGGCATCCTGCCCGTGCGGCTGCGGGCGCCGGGATGCACAAGCACGACCATGGCGGACTCCTACCTCAGCCACCTGAACTGCACCTACGTGCGCTCGTGCCTGGAGCTTATCCTGACGGGGGAATACAATTTTCTCGACGGCATCGTGTTCACAAACGGCTGCGACCACGGCCGCCGGCTCTACGATGTGATACGAGAAGCGCACGAGCGGCCGAACCTGCCGTTCATGCATTTTTTCTGTGTTCCGCGAACGACCAAAAGCGAGGCGATCGCGAAATGGTTCAGCGGCGAGATCGAAAATTTCAGGCAGAGCGTGGAACAGGCATTCGATGTCTCGATCCCGGCCATTGCCCTGAAAAACGCAATCTCGGTATGCAATGACACGCGCGGCCACCTTCGATATTTGTACGAGCTTCGAAAGCTAAAAGCTCCTCCCATAACAGGGGCCGAGGCCCTGGCCGTGATCGTGGCGGCCGGATCCATTCCCGGTGACCGGTACAATCACATGCTCCAGGACCTGTTCCATGAGCTGGAGGAAAGGGAAGGGGCGCCCGGGCACGGAGCAAGGCTCCTGGTTGCGGGAAGCGGCGGGTGCGACAACCCGGAGTATTTCAGGATCATCGAGGAGCAGGGCGGGCTGATCGTGACCGACAGCCTGTGCTATGGCACGAGGTTTTTCCACAAGCCCGTGGAAGCAGGGGAGGGGGACGACCCAATCGACGCTCTGGCCGGGGCTTATCTGCAGCGCCCTTCCTGCGCGGGCATGGTGGACAGGGTGGCGGAAAGAAGCGATTACGTGGTGAGCCTTGCCAGGGAGTATGACGCGCATGGCGTGGTTTACCAGTACATAAGGTACTGCGACCTGTGGGGCGGGCAGCTTCTTCATTTGAGAAAAAGGCTGAAGCAGGAGAACATCCCCCTGCTGGTCCTCGAGCGGGAATACGCTCTTGGCGCCGTGGAGCAGCTCAAGACCAGGGTCCAGGCATTCATCGAATGCCTGTAGCTGCGGGCCCTCGGCCCGCCTGAACAGGGCCGGTTCGATCACGCCAAGCTTTTCCCTGATCGAAGCGCGAAGCGCAAGGAGCTTGACAGCCGCTTCATGCTGGATTACTTTTTGTTTGTAAGTTTTAAAAGTCATAAACACCAGCGAAATAATGATGCCAATCATATCCCAATTCTTCGGAATAATTCTTCGCATGTACTATGATGAGCATAATCCTCCTCATCTGCACTCCGAATACCAAGGTAAGAAAGCAGTTCTTGATTTTAGCGGAAACATAATAAGAGGAGACCTGGTTTCAAGAACAGCAATAAAACTCATCAGAGAATGGATAGATCTTCATGTTGAAGAGTTGGAGGAAGATTGGAGACTTGCAAGAGAGGGTAAGGAAATCAAGAAAATTGAACCACTGAAGTGAGATGAAGCATGTGGAACATGAATGAAGTCATAGCAATTGAGTACAGAGAAAAATATATCTATCATATCACATTTGATGATGGTACGAGCGGAAATGTAGATTTTGCCGAATACATAGGTAAAGGACCTGTATTTGAGCCACTGAAAGAAATGGATTTTTTCAGGAGCGCAATAATTGATGGGGGCACAATCGCCTGGCCAAATGGAGCTGACATAGCCCCGGAAACATTATATGAAAAAGCAGCTTGCTCTTCGACCTGATAATAAACTTCCGCTTCATCACCAAGCCCGGTCTGCTCGATCAGGGCTTTCGGGATTCTTATCCCCCTTGAATAGCCGACTTTCACAATCTTGATTTTCATAAAGCCCTCTATTGCTGAATGTAATTACATTGTAATCACGACACCGGGCTATGCCAAGAAAAAAGTACAGTCTTCAATACCTGATCTCGTAGGCGCCGCGGTCCACGCCGTCGCCGAAGGGGCGGGAGAGGCCCAGGATGTCGTGGTCCGGGATAAGGCCGCCCACGCCCAGGCCCGAGTCCACGGCCGGGCTCTCGAAGGGCGGCACCATGCCGTACGCGTCGCCCTCCAGGGGGCCGAGCAGGGGGTCTTCGCAAAGATCGTTGTCGCCCATGGGGCACCAGGACTGGCTGTTGGCGCGCGTGCCGTGGGTCACGCCGTAGTCCTCGTCCAGCGCCAGGTCGGAACAGTCCTCCTGGTAGAACAGGACGGAGCGGTCCTCGGGGTTGGTGTAGTCGATGTCGCCGATGGTGATGTTGTTGCGGGCTACGAGCGTCTCGCTGCCGTCGCACACGGCGAAGCGCGGGCCCGCGCCTATGAGCACGTCGCCCTGCCCGTAGATCGTTGAATTGACAATGGTCGCCCGGCCGCCGGCCTGGTAGGCGAGCACAACCGAGTTGCCCGCGGCCCTGCAGTGCTGAAGGCCGTGCGTGTAGTCCTTTCCCTCGAAGAACGCGCAGTTGCCCACGATCACGCTGTTCTGAATGGTCATGTCCGCGCCCGCGATCTTGACCTGGTTGCCCGCGTTGCCCTCGGCCCGGAGGCCGTCGATGACAATGGAGCCGCCTTCCGTGTGGTACAGAAGGTCCAGGCCGTCGGACGTGTTGTGGCTGATGTTTCCGCCCTCGAAGATCCAGTCCGCGCCCGTGGCTTCCGTTCCCAGGCCGTCGCCGTAGCCGCCGTGGGACTGGCCCCAGCAGCCGGTGGGCAAACCACCCGGGTAAGTCTCACCGCACCCGTTCCACACGATATCCACGTCACGAAAGAGCATGGTGCCGGAGTTGGACACGTCGTCGGATCCGTCGTCGCCGTCCCAGCCCACCCATCCGTTGAACGCGATTCGCACGTGATCGAGCGTCCAGTCCGTGAGCCTGACGCCCAGGATCCCCTTGTCCGGAAACCCGTGGATGTTCACGTGGCGCAGGGTCACGTCCACGGAATCGCCGGCATCGATGCCGTCGTCGCCGATGTCGCCGTGGGGATAGTCTCCCCAGCCCGTGCAGCTCAGGCCGCCCGTGTGAGCGTAGATGCAGTCCGAGTGGTCCGTGAGCTCGAGGCACTCGATCCTCACGTGGTCCGAGCCCGTGAGGTCGATCACGGTCCAGGGCCTTTCCGCGGCGTACAGCTCGGGCGGCGCGGGGCAGCCTTCGTCAAATCCCTCGCCAACGATGCAGGTCGGGTGCCCGGCGTCGATCCCGTCGGGCACGGCAGGCATCCGGCAGTCCCAGGTCCAGTCCGCATTGCAGCTGTCGAGGTCATCCGATCCGGGCGCGCCGTGCCCCATCCTGTAATGGCCTGCCTTGATGACCAGCCTGTCACCGCCTTCGAGAAGAGGGGTTTCGCCGGGCGGCATGGCAAAGAAGGGGTGGCTGAACGCGCAGGGCTGGTCCGTGCCGCTGCCGGGGTAGGCGGCGTCCACGAGGCCCGTGCACTGCACGGCCGTGCCGCCGTCGTCGGCGCGCACGTAATAGGTGGTTCCCCACTCGCCCGAGCACACCGGGTCTTCAGGCTCGATGGCTTCTTCTTCCTCGCCCATGTCTTCCCCTCCAGAATCGTCCGCGTCGACCGCTTCGGAAGGCGTATCAGGCTCCGGGTCCCCCCCGCTGTCCGCTTCCGCGTCGGGATCGGCCGCATCCTCCTCCTGCGGGCCGTCGACGGCCTCGGGCGCATCCGCAAGGTCTTCATCGCCCGTGTCCTGCACCATGTCCGCGGTCTCCTCGATCGCGTCCCCATCGTCCTGGCCGTCACCCTCCGTCCCATTGCCGTTGCACCCGGCCAGGAAGATCACAATGATCCATGAAACCATGGTTTTGATTTTCATCGCATGCCTCCGTTTGATTAAAACATGACGGCACAGCAGCCCTCGGATTCCCCGGGCCCCTGGTCCTCTTCATCCGAGGGGTCGGCCGAGCCGTCGGTTTCAGCGTCGCTCGCGACGTCGGCGCCCTCGGCAATGTCCGCGGCATCCGGGATATCGGCCATGTCGGAGATATCGGGCGCGTCGGGCAGGTCGGGCACATCCGGAATCACGGGCACGTCGCATTCCTCGTTCTTCCCAACGAGAATCGTGTACATCTGGTGATCCGTGGCAAGGGGGCCGAGCTCGATGGCCCCGGCATCGAAGTCCCTGCTGTAAAGCGTAAAATCCCTGGTGCCGAGCTCGGCACCGAAGTCAACGACGATCAGGTCCTCGAGCCCGTCCCAGCCCTCGAGCCAGGCCGGGACGTCGACGTCCGTGCTCAGCCCCACGATGACCTCGACGGCCGCGCCGGCCGCCAGGGTGATGAGAGGATCGTCCTCGAGCGTCTTGTCGTCCATGGACGTGCGGATGAAGCAGTACTCGCCCTCGTAGCCGTCGGGGAGGGTGTCGAAGACGAAGGTCCTGTCCGTGTAGAGGCGCGTTCCCTCGCCGAGCTCGGAAAACTCGTACACTTTTCCGCTGGCGGTCGTGATGGTTTTATCAATGGGGAGCATCCAGTCGGCAAAGAAATCATTGCCGCTGCTGCTCTCGGTCATGTCCTCGATGCGTATCGATTCCGGGCCGAAGCAGGTGCAGTCGCGCGACGGCGTGATTCTGAAGTTTCCTTCATCGAGCCCCACGAAAAGATAGCTTCCATCGGGCGCCGAGCTCGTGGTGCGGGAAGCCGCGCCGCTCAGGGCCATGGCCACGCCCATGATGCCGTCGCCGTCCCCGGTCACTGTCCCGGAAATCGAAAGATCGCCCATGGGCTGCGGTATGTGGATGCCGATCTCCATGCCGTTCTGGTTGTACTGGTAGCCGCTGGTCCACTGCGTGAGCCTGAAGCGGTAGTAGCGGTCCTCGAGGGGCGTGACATTCCGGTCGGTGATAATGTCGGTGTTGGTGAAGATGGCTATGGACGCGGGCGCGGCCCCCTTGCACACGACCTCCTCGCGAAAATCGCCGAGCAGGTCTGCGACAACGTAGCTTCGCAGGTTGTCGTTTCCGAACGTGCCGGGCAGCTCCTCGATATCGGTCGTGGCGCCGCCGCCTTCGTACCTGACGATGCGGACCGTTGCCGCTTCCGGCTCCTCGATGAGCTCCCTGGCTGCATCGTCGCCGTCCCACTCCACGAGCATGCCCGTTCCGGGCGCGTCCGGGTCGAGGGAAATGACCTCGGAATTGTAGAACCGGACCAGCCCGGCCGGAGGGTCCGTGGGCTCCCATTCCTTGTGATCGCCCCAGCTCAGCTCCCAGCCGGCCGTGTCCGCGTCGATGTTGACGATCATGCCCCAGGGGTCGCCGGCCGTGATCGTGCGGATCACGCCCGGAGCGTCATTCAGCGAGAAGAGGATGATGGAGTCGTCTTTGACCGGGTTTGCCGCATCGTCCTCCATGCCGAACACGGCCTCCAACCCGGGATTGCCCAGGTCGAGGTCGCCCACGCCGGTCAGGTCGCCGTGCCTGTTGGTGTACGAGCCGGAATAGCTCCAGAGGGGGACGCCGTCGTCATCGATGATCGTGCCGGCCATGACGATCTCGTCGTTGTCGTCATCGTCGAAGTCGATGACCTGGATGGTGTGGGAGGTCATGATGCCCCGAACCTCCCATTCTTCATCGAGCGAACCGCCCGTGACCCTGAAGGCCTTCAGCTTGTTGCTGCCCAGGTCCGCCTCGCCGCCCACGTACGTTCCCTCGTTCACGATGATGAAGGGATTGATGTTGCCTTCTTCCGCCTCCAGGTATGCGATGGCGAGCATGCCGAGGTAACGCTCGCCTTCCCCCCTGGGCCACGGCGCCGTGGCCATGACCGTTCCCGTCATGCCGTCGAGAACGGCAATCTTGAAATTGTCCGGGTCGCCCATGCCCGGCGCGTCGTAATCGGTTTTCGTGATGACCTCGGCGCGTCCGTCCCCGTCCAGGTCATAGACGATGAAGGGAATGTTCCACACGATGTTGCGGTTGGGCAGCTCGAGCGTCAGGTTGGTCTCGTGCTGCCAGCCAAGGAAGGTGCCGTCGTGAAGATAGGCCTGAAGGTGGAACGTGTCGTAATGCCCGGGCGCGTCCAGGTGGCCGGAATCATCCTCGCCCACCCAGTGCTCGGACTTGCGGCATCCCCAGGAAATCATGAAGTCGAAGAGGCCGTCGCCGTTCAGGTCGCCCACCGCGATCTTGTGAAACGCGTCCTGCGGGCAGCCGCTCATGTTGTCAGGGTCATACGGATCGGGCAGGGCGCCGAAGATGTCGAGCCTGGTGCCGATGCGGCCGGTTTCCCCGGCCGTGACCGACGCTTCGTTCGATTCCGGCCCTTCGATCCCGATGCGGATCGGCCTCACGATGTAATAGTACGTCCCGCCGGCCGAGGTTTCAGTGTCCAGGAAATTAGTGGAATCCATAATCGGGTCGTCATTGACAAGCTCGTAATCGCCGCCCGACGTGGTGCTGCGGTAGATGTTGAATCCCGTGGCCGGGGTGTCCCGGCTCAGAAACCGCCACCCCAGGAACACATCGCCGCCGTCCCTGGGCATGGCAACGAGCCCGCGGCCCTCCAGGTTTTCGTACGCGTCCGTGCTAACGGAAAAAAGCATGAAAAAGCCGAATACGGCAAGGTGTTTTCTCATCGCGCAGCCTCCCGTCGATTGTTTGAATACTACACTTTAAGGCGGCCCTGCGCAAGCCGCCAATAGGGGACATGAAAAAATCGAAAAATCGAGGGTAGGGGAGGCTTTAGCCTCCCGTCCGACCTGTTTCCCGCATTCCCCCCGCCGGGTAGGGGAGGCTTTAGCCTCCCGTCCGACCTGTGCTATAATCCACAGCAGTGAAAGAAAAGGCGAAAAAAACGAGCCGCCGCAAATTCCTCAGGAGAGGATTTCTCGGCGCGCTTGGGGCATGCGCCGCTCTCGGCGCCTACCCTTTCGTGGAGGCCAGGTTTTTTGTCGTGACGCGCCGAAGGATCGGCGTGCCCGGCCTGCCGAAAGCATTTGCAGGCACGACCGTCGCGCTGCTCACCGACATTCACCACGGCCCCTACTATGGAATGGGCCACGTGAGGTCCATCGTGGAAAAAGCCAACGAGCTGGGCGCGGACCTCATCGCGCTGGGCGGCGACTATGTTCATCGCGACGCAAAATACATCGAGCCGTGCATTGCCGGGCTCGGGAAGCTGAAGGCGAAGAAGGGCGTTTTCGCCGTGCTGGGCAACCACGACCACTGGGAGAGCGCCCCGAAAACGCGGGCGGCATTGGAAAAAGCGGGCATACCGGAGTTCGACAGCTCGGGCGTGTGGCTGGAAAAGCACGGAGAGCGCCTTCGTTTCTGCGGCGTTGACGACCTGTGGGAGGGCGTGACCGATTTGAATGCCGCACTGGCCGACTGCGGCGAGGACGAAGCCGCAATACTTCTTACGCACAACCCGGACCTTGCCGAAGGCATCCGCGACAGGCGCGTGAAGCTCGTGCTGAGCGGCCACACGCACGGCGGCCAGGTGGACATCCCTTTTATGGGCCCGCCCTTCATCCCTTCGCGCTACGGCGACAAGTACGCGGAGGGTCTTGTCAAAACCGGCCACACGCAGGTGTACGTTTCCAGGGGCCTGGGAACCATCTCGCCGCCGGTCCGTTTCAACTGCCGACCCGAGATGGCGCTGCTGACCCTTGAAGCCATCTGACAAAGACCTGTAATCCGGAATTTGACGATGAAGACCAGGAAGGCTGAGAGCCGCTCACCGTCCGCGCATGCCCGGCCGAACTGTTCGGCAGGACTTGAATTTCGGGAGAATAAGTGCTGTTATGGAAATATGGGTGAATTTTAATGTGGTGCGCATGATGAACCATGCTCCCCGGATACCGGTGCTGGCCGCGCTTGCGTTCGCGACCCTGTGCGGCTGCGGGCCGTCCAACGGGTCCGGCGAAAGCTCATGCGAGGCTGGACAGCTCGACTGTGGTGCCGTGTGCGTGGACCCCATGACCGATCCTTTCAACTGCGGAGCGTGCGGGGTCGCGTGCAACGAGGCAAACGGCGAGAGCTGCGTGGACGGCGCGTGCGCCTGCATTGCGTCAACGCGCTGCGCGGACGTTTGTGCGGACCTCGGCACAGACCCGGATAACTGCGGCGAATGCGGTGCCGCATGCAACGAGGAAAATGGACAGATCTGCGCCGACGGCTCGTGCGGCTGCGGCGAAGGATTCCATGACGGCGGGGATGGCGCCTGCGTGGCGTCCGGCACGTGCAGCGAAGGTTATGGAATACCCGACGGGGGAGAGGATTGCATTTTGCTCGAGGATGCGTGCAGCGACGATGATCCCTGTAATCCACCGGCCGGCTGGTCCGATGGAGCATGTCGGTACGAACAGGCGCCTGACGGGACGAGCTGCACGGGCGAGGACCCGGACCCGTGCGTTACCGGTTTCGAATGCCTGGCCGGCATCTGTGCGCCGCTGTGGGGTGTCTGCACGCAGCCGCGCCCAATCGTCTTCGTTCACGGCGTCAACGGCTCAAGCGCCAATTTTCTCACCATGAGCCAGCGTCTGATCGATGATGGATGGCCGGAAGACCTTCTTTTCTTCTTCGATGCTGCAGACCCTGCCTGGGGCTGCAACGCGGATAACGCCGAGGCGATACGTCTGCTCGTGGATTCGATCATCGAAACAACATGCCAGCCGCGCGTCGACATCGTGGCGCACAGCATGGGTACGATGAGCTCGAGGCACTATATCAAGAATCTCGGCGGGACCGAGCATGTAAACACGTACGTCACTTTGGGCGGCATGCATCACGGCCTCAGGTCCCCATGCCTTGCTCCCGATTTTCTGGGTGTCTGCGTGTGGCAGGAGCTGTGTGAGACAGGCGATTTCGTCACCCAGCTCAACGCGGACCCCGCAACACCCGGGGAGCTTTACTGGGTGACCATGTACGGAACGGCCGACTCGGACGTTCCCAACGCGTCATCCATGCTCTCAGGCGCTGAGAATATCGAATTCGAAGGCGTGGAACACAGCGGAGCAAACGGCCTTCTCGAAGTGGAGGAAGTGTACGAGGAAGTCCGGCGCGTGCTGGAATACCCCTGCCTGTGAGTCTTCGCCGTATTGAATCCCCTGATCGGCAATTGATGCTTGTCATTTAAAACCGAATTCCTTGAAACGTGATTTCGGTAGACATCTAAGTTGCTCTGTTCGATTAGGTATCTCGCCTTCATGCCAACACGTCACAGGTCCATTGCATCCCAATTCTTTTGGCCACTTATCTTTTCCACATCGGCATGTTATCCCGTCTGGAGCGATGTGGGGACAGAGGCCTTCTTCCCTGAAAGAACGCAATTGACCACGCGCTGACAAGCAGTAGTTGGCACTTACGTTCTTTCTAAGTAACCAGCTCAGCCAACGCCATCTCGAAATGATTTCCTGAATACGTGCCTCTCGCTGGTCCAAGTCATGTATGGACATCGCGTGCTGACACGCACTGTTTGTTGTTTTCCAGGCCAAGGCGTAACCTCCAATACCCAACGCAACGAGGGCAACACCAACGATTACAGCTAATGCCGTTCGTTTCAGCAGTTTGTGTCGTTTTTTTGCTCGTTCTAAATGCGTACCACTGCGCAGCCAAAAAACTATCCCGAGACCAAACATGGTTGCGCCGCATGAAGCGATAGCAACGGTAAAAATTCCTGGCCGGAAGAACCACGCGGCTATCAGTGCCCCCAATACGATTGCGATACCAGATCTAATCAGATGGACTCCTGATTTGATCGATGCCTCATTTGTTGACTTCGCGTTTTCGTCTCCTGGCATTAACTGCCCTCCGATTTGTCATCGTCGGTATCTGAAGCTGGCCGTGCATTTTCCGGTTTTCATTTCATGTTCAAGCTCCATGTTTACCACGCCGAACCCGGCCGGCCTATAGGCCTCCACGAAGCTTCTCACCGATTTCGACTCCTGCGGCGCCCACCCGCCGAGGACCCGGCTCACCAGGCAAACGGCGCGTAGCGCACGCCTCCGGAGATGTGAAAGCCCTGCGTGTTGATCAAAAGCCCCTTGCCGTTGCCCGCGTCCACGGAGAAGAAGAAAGTGGCCTCCCCGATACGGCCCGGAACGGTGAGGCCGAAGAGCGTCCGCACAAAGTAGCCGTTGTTCGCCTCCTTCTTCCCGGGGAAGATCCCCTCGGCAAAGACGGCGATGATGGGCACGCAGGTCTTCGTGAGGCGGTAGCGCAGGATCAGATCGGCGCCGGGAGCGTGGATCAGGGCGCCGTTCAGGAAGATGCGGTCCTGCACACGGATGATCATCGTGACCTTGTCGTTGAATGGGATGCGGATCGCGATGTCCGGAGTCAGGGCCTGGCCGCCGCCTCCGAGCGGGATATCGGTCGGCTTCTCGGGGATGTCCAGCTCCCCGTGGTCGCTCTCGTGGCTGAGGACCACGGAGAGCTCGAGCCCTCCCCCTTCCCCCAGGCGTTTGGCGACCGAGTCGAGCGAGAAGGAGATGGAGCCGCCGGTCATGCCCCGCCACAGCTCGCCCGGGGGGAAGATCTTCTTGGAGTCGTAGTTCTCCATGGGCAGCATGGCGTACTGGGCGAGGCGGAAGGTCAGGTGCTTCCCCTTGACCTTGAGCCAGCCCCACTCGCCGCCGATCGTATCGTAGGCCGCGGGCCCGTAGGCGTACTCGAACACGGGCGCGTCGCGCGAGGCCGAGTCCGTGCGGGGGATGTCGCGCGCCGCGCCGGGGAGCCACGTGGTGCCGGCCTTATTCTCAGACGCTTCGACGGGTGCTGTGACGGTCAGTAAGGCGAGGGCGAGCAGGATGCACACGATTGGAGCTGCCTCCGTTATCCGGCACCCGGCATTCCTCGTATGCGTGCATGGAGCAGGGCTCCGGCCGGGATCACAGGAAAAATCATCGAGCTTTTGGTACATGGAAGTAATCATGAACTGTCCATGCGCGAGTGTCAAGGAAGGTTCGCGGGCCTGCGAAGCTGCTAAATCCATATTGACAACCCAGTCGCGCAGGAATATACAATCTGCTTTTTTATCTGCCTTAAGATTTTAAATCTGGTCGTGAAGGTTTTTCAATGGAACATGGTGAAAGAAAAGAAAGAAGTGACAAAGAATCCAGGCAAAAAGACGGATCCTCGGATTCCTCCTCCCCATCCCCGAAGCCGTCCTTCCTCAAGAGCTACGGGTTTTCCCTGCTGCTTCTTGTCAGCATCATCGTGGGCTCCCTGCTCGGGCTCGTGCTGAAAGAGAATGCCAGGTTCCTGAAGCCGCTGGGCGACATTTTCCTGAACCTCCTTTTTACCCTCGTCGTGCCGCTGGTCTTTTTTTCCATCTCCTCGGCGGTGTCGGATCTGGGAGGAGGCCGCCGGCTTGGGCGCATCCTGGTGTGGATGCTCATCATCTTTATTGCCACGGGCATTGTCTCGTCCATTGTCATGATCACCGGTGTCACGATTTTTCCTCCGGCCGCGGGAGTCAAGGTGGGACCCGGTGATGTGCCGGACCTGGAGTCCACGTCCGTGGCCCAGCAGATCGTGGGCGCTTTCACCGTGTCCGACTTCGTGAATATTCTCTCCAGGAAAAGCATGCTCGCCCTCATCATCTTCGCCGGGCTCGTGGGTCTCGGGGTGTCTGTGGCCGGGGAAAAGGGCAAACCCTTCGCCGTATTCCTGGCTTCTGCAAACCAGGTCATGTCCAAGGTCATCGGCTTCGTTCTTCTCTATGCTCCCATCGGGCTCGGGGCCTACTTCGGGTACCTCGTGGGCACCTTCGGCCCCCAGCTCATGGGCTCCTATTTCAGGGCCATCGCGCTTTACTACCCGATAGCCATTGTCTATTTCTTCGCAGCCTTTACGGCCTACACGGTTCTGGCGGGCGGCATCCAGGCTGCCAAGGCTTTCTGGCTGAACATCATCCCCGCCTCGCTCACGGCTCTTGCCACGGGAAGCAGCCTGGCCACCATCCCCACAAACCTCCGGGCCGCTGCCGGAATTGGAATTCCCAGGGACGTGCGCGAGGTCGTGATCCCCGTGGGCGCCACCATCCATATGGAAGGCTCGTGCCTCTCGGCCATTCTGAAGATCGCTTTCCTGTTCGGCATCTACGGCATGAGCTTCTCGGGCGCGGGGACCATCGCCACGGCCATCGGCGTCGCTATCCTTGCAGGCACCGTGATGAGCGGCATTCCCGGCGGCGGGTTTCTGGGCGAGCTCCTGATCGTCACGGTCTACGGGTTTCCCACGGAGGCCCTGCCGCTGATATCCATGATCGGCACTCTGGTCGATCCTCCCGCAACGATGGTCAATGCCACGGGCGACACGGTCTCGAGCATGCTCATCGCCCGAATCCTGAACGGCAGGCGCTGGCGGGAGACGCCCGGGGCTGCTGTTTGAAAGACACGCGTAACACGATGCATCGGAAAGGATCCCGCACATGAAAACGAGTACACACTGACAACGATGGTGGCCTGGATGACATTCGCGTTCGCAAGCGGTGGAGGCGGTCAGGCAAGGACCATGCTCACGACCCCTGAGTCCGTGGCGCCGGCCGATTTCGACCAGGGTGCCGCGGTGACAGGTGAATCCATGCAGGCCCTGATCCCGGAGGTCGGGAAGCTGCCCCGGAAGATGGCGGTGGGGACGACGTCGGCCGTGGGGGCGGCTCCCTCAGCGGCCGCGGCGGCGGATCTTGAGACGGCATGCGAGGGCGGCAGCGCCCGGGCATGCCTTCTGTATTGTGTTAAATTCAAGCAGGTGGATTCCATCGACGCCTCGAAGATGAGGAATTTGGGAATGAAGCGAAGCAAGGAGTGCAGCCAGGGAATGGAGGCCGGCTGCCCGAAGACAATGATCGAGCCCTGACCGCAACCCTAACAGAAGAAGGAGTCATCATGATTAGAGCCATGATTGTTCTTGCGGCACTCACAGCCACGGAAAAACCCCTGTTCGATCTGAAGACCAAGGCAAAGCCCGAGACCATAGACGAGAGCCGGGTAAGTGCGAGCGAGGACGGGTCCATGCTTGCGCTCTCGTACCATGTCGATACGGGTGAGGGGACTGGGAACTATTTCGTCGTTGTCAAAGGAAAAACCTGG
>JBDRLK010000379.1:0-4103 GCA_043813155.1 Pseudomonadota bacterium
CGAGCCCTCCCGCGCGCCCGCTCCCTCTGCCATGCCGGCGGTTCCGGAACTTGTGCCGTCGCCGGCCGTTCCACAGTCGCCGAAAAAGAAAAGCGCGGGGTGTTGATATGACCACTCACGAAATCAAAGCACGAAAAGAGTTCTTGAATCCATATATCGCGGGCGTGCTGCTCGGCCTGAGCCTTCTTGCCTCGTTCCTGTTCCTGGGCGCAGGCCTCGGGGCCTCGGGCGGTATCGCCAGAATCGCCGCACACTTTGAGGGTTTGGTCCTGCCCGCGCACACGCAGGCGAGCGAATACTTCGGCAGATGGGGCGAACACCCGTTGAGCTATTACCTGACGTTTATGCTGCTGGGAACGTTTCTCGGAGGATTGTTTTCCGCGATCCTGGCGAACAGGGCCTCGTTCACAGTCGAGAGGGGGGCCGGCTCCAGCGCAGGCAAGCGGCTGGCCTTCGCGCTCACGGGCGGCATTCTGGCGGGTTTCGCCAGCCGCCTGGCGCAGGGATGCACCTCGGGCCAGGCATTGACGGGAAGCGCGCTGCTGTTGACCGGCAGCTTTATCTTCCTTATCTGTCTTTTTGCCGGCGGCTATGCGGCCGCTTACTTCGTAAGGGGGCAATGGAATGATTGACACCTTCTATGGACTCGGCAACCTCGGTTCCGCGGGCGCCTTTTTTGTTGCCCTGCTGGTAGGTATCTGTTTCGGTTTTTCGCTCGAGCAGGCGGGCTTCGGCAGTTCGAGAAGGCTCGCGGGCATTTTCTATTTCAAGGACATGGCCGTCGTGAAAGTGATGTTCACCGCGGTCATCGTGGCGATGCTGGGGATATCGTACTGCCTCGCCTTCGGGTGGGTATCGATTGATAGCATCTACCTGATGCCCACGGTATACGGCGCGCAGGTGGTGGGCGGCCTTATCTTCGGTGTCGGTTTCGTGATGGGCGGATGGTGTCCGGGCACTGCCGCAGTAGGCGTTGCCTCGGGCAAACTCGACGCCCTGGTATTCCTGGGAGGCGCGGTCGTGGGCAGTATCGTGTTCAACGAGTTCTACGCGGCGCTTCTGCCGCTGTACTCATGGGGCGACAGCGGGGTGAGGTTCGTGTACGACAGCCTCGGACTTTCCAGGGCCGCTTTCGCGATCATATTGACGCTCATAGCGCTCATCTTTTTCTGGGGCTCGGAATACATCGAGAAACTGCGCGCCGGGACCGGTCTCAATTTCAACAGCCCGTTCATGAGGGCGTTCAGCGTCGCGCTGGTCGTGCTTGCCGTCGCCTTTTCGATATTCCCCTCCGCTCCCGAAGCGATGCCGGCGGCGGCTCCGGGCTCATCTGCGGCCGGTTTCACGGAAACGGCGCTGATGGAAGCGGTCGAGGGTGGCGCCGACCATATCGATCCCGAGGAGCTTGCCGACCGCCTTGTCAAGGGCGATCCGAACCTCGTGCTGGTGGACGTCCGCACGCCCGGCGAATACGGCGCTTTCCACATCAAAGGCGCGGTCAACGTCGCGCTCCCGCAGTTGAGCGACTACCTCTCTCCCTACAGGAACGCGGGACTGATCGTGCTCTACTCCAACGGCATGACGCATCCGGCCCAGGCGCGAGATTCGCTTTCCCGACAGGGCTACCAGAACGTGTACATACTGACGGACGGCCTGCAAGGTTTCATGGAAACCTGCCTGAAACCCGCGTCGCTGCGATCCGAGCCCATATCGGGGCAGTATGCCGCCAGTATCCGGAACTGGCGCAGCTTCTTCTACGGCACCTCGGAGGCGTACGCCGCAGAGGAGAACGCTCAGCCGGAAATCCCCGTGGACATAAGGATGGTGGAGCCCGAATGGCTCCAGCAGAACCTTGGCAACAGCGGGGTCAAAATCATCGATCTGCGGGATCAGCCCGATTACAACAGCGGCCACATCCCCGGGGCGCTCTTCATCTCGGTCGAGAGCTTTCGCGGGATGGTCGGCGGGCTGCCGTCGGTCCTGCTGCCCTCCGACATGCTCGCACGTCATTTTTCCCTCATGGGAATCAGGCCGACCGACATGGTCGTGATGGCGCCCGCCGGCGATAAGGTTCGCGACGCGACGCTGGTCTCGATGGCGTTTGAGCGCCTCGGCCATCGCCGGTTCGGAATCCTGACCGGGGGCTACGGAAAATGGATAGCGGAGAAGCGCCCGCTGGACACCCGACTGCCGAACGTGCTTGCATCGGTGTATCCGGCCGGCGCGGTCGACACCTTCACGGTCGACGCCGCGACGGTCCTCAACTACGTGAAGAACGGCGGCGCAGCCATCATCGACGTGCGCCCGGAAGCGTACTACACGGGAGAGAAATCCAATGAGGCGCGGGCGGGTCACATCCCGGGCGCGCTGAACAGGAATTTCTCCAAGGATCTTACGGATTCCGATGGCTACTCGACGTTCAAGCCGCTGGAGGAACTGGCGGCGGCCTATGCGGCGCTGATTCCGTCAAAGGACTCGACCGTGATCGTTCATTGCCGGACCGGCCACCAGGCGAGCCAGACCTTCTTTGTATTGAAGCGTTTGCTGGGCTACAAGAATGTGTTGTGGTATGATGCAAGTTGGACGGAGTGGTCGGCCCGCCCCGAATTGCCCATAGAGGTCGGAATGGGGACGACGGCCGCTTTGTCAGCCGCAGCCAAAAGCTGATTTTTGCCACAGAGGGGTCACGGGAAGAATCAGTCCGGAGGCCTGATTTGAGAATCGAAAGTCGAGAGGCACTATGAGTGATGAAGGATGAATGCGGAATGACCATGAAGCAGAGCTGCCGCACGCTTCACGGCATGGCACGAATGGACGCCAAGAAAGGCATGGATTCCCGCTTACGGCCTGCGGGAATGACAGAGAGAGGAATAAGATCCCCCTTTTGTCCCCCTGGAGATTGAACCACAAATCCTTCGACAGGCTCAGGAGAAGCTTACGCAAATTACACGAATGAAGAGGCCCTCATGGCCGGACTAATAGGGAAAAATGGGAAGACAGTCACAAGTGAAAGGATGCTCACTCAAAAGCCGACCGGGCCAATCCTGACTGACGAATGATAGAGGACAGTGTGCCTGCTCGTATTTCTTTGTGGTCAGGAATGGGCACGGTAATAGTCCTTCTTTTTGTTCTCTACTGCATCACAATATGGCTTCCTTTGCGACGCACCTCCAGAAAACCATGACGCCCGAGTAATTCACAGACCTCCCGCCCGGACAGTTTTCGCAGCTTAGCCAAGGGCCATCTCAACCTGCGTGATATAGACCTCACCATGAGAGCGTTCCTTTATCTCTTCAGGGGATGCCGTCTCAAAAAACAGTTCCAAAGCTTCTTTAAGATTCCTTCGGGCTTCGTCAACAGAGTCGCCCTGGCTGGCCACGTCAACCTCCGGGCATAGAGCGACGAAACCATCACCCTCCCTTTCAATGATCGCGGTCAATTGCCTGGTCATGCTGCCCCTCTCTCTTTCGCTGCCTATTCTCTCTTGCCACACATATAGACATGTATAACATGCCGGATACTTTTCCGAGGGCCGCGCAAGTTTGTCCTCTCATTTCTCAGTATTCACTGTCAGTATAGAGCAGATGGCGCGGGAAAAGCAAGCGAAACCCATCAGAGTCAGAATCAGTCCAAAGGCCTGATTTAAGAATCGATAATGGAGAGTGGTGATTTGAGACCACGAGAAAAATCGTGGATTCCCGTTCAGGCCGGAATGACAGAAACAACAAATATTTTCATCGCAAAGCATACCAAGAGTTGAGAGGAAAAGGTGAAAGTCAAAGAATCAACACCCTTCGGCAGGCCACTCGACAGGCTCGAAGCAGGCTCAGGAGAAGCTTACACAAATTATACGAAAAAACATGAATTCCCGCTTGCGGCCTGCGGGAATGACAGAAAGCACAGGGCAAGCTTATTCGTGTCTTGCTTTCGAATAGAGAGGAGACATATTTCTAAGGGTTCCAACGACATCTTTGAGGGTGTCCACAAATCTGTCGATCTCGTCCTCGGTGTTGTTTATTCCAAATGTGATAACAAGCGTTCCCTGGGCGTCGGCCCAATCGATCCCAATGGATGACAACACATGCGAGGCCCTCAGCGAACCC